>JAFUZN010000155.1 GCA_017476565.1 Clostridia bacterium | reverse complement strand
TTGCCATCAACTCCAATGTCCACCCGGAGATCCTCATCGTCGATGAAGCTTTGTCGGTGGGGGATAAGCGGTTCCGGGAAAAATGCCTCGAAAAGGTCCGCCAGCTCATGGCAGATGACAACATCACCCTTCTGCTGGTCACCCACAGTTCCAACACAGCAAAACAGTTCTGTGACCGGGGCATTTACATTCGAAACGGGCAGATCGTCTTCGACGGGCCCATCGAACAGACCGTGAAAAAATATGAAGCTGCCATCAAGAAGCGGGATCAGCGCCGCAAAGAAAAGAAAATCGTGGAAGCCGCTGCCGCGGAGATCCGCAAAGAACAAAAGGAGAACACTATGAAAACCAGTCTCGTCATCATGGCCGCCGGCATTGGAAGCCGTTTTGGTACCGGCATCAAACAGATGGAGTCGGTGGGCCCCAGCGGGGAACTTATCATCGATTACTCCATCCATGACGCCATTGAAGCGGGCTTTGACCGTATCGTTTTCGTCATTCGCAAAGACCTGGACGCCGACTTCAGAGAAGTCATTGGCGACCGGACCGCTAAAAAGGTCGAAGTGGCCTATGCCTACCAGGAACTGGACGACCTGCCGGAGGGCTTCACCCCCGGTGAACGGACCAAACCCTGGGGGACCGGTCAGTGCATCCTCGCCTGCCGGGGCATCGTCAAAGAGCCCTTTGCCATCATCAATGCAGACGACTATTACGGAAAAGAGGCCTTCGTTCTCCTGCATGACTTCCTCGTCAGCGGAAAGGCGAATGCCGGTGACGGTGTCCAGCACCTGGCGATGGCCGGGTTCCAGCTGAAGAACACGCTCTCCGAAAACGGCACGGTGACCCGGGGAGTCTGCCAGGAAGAGGGCGGACTTCTTACAGAGATCATCGAGACCGGCAGCATTGAAAATGTCGGAGGCAGAGCCGCAGTCCGCACGGACGAAGGACTCCATTACTACGATGACAACACCCTTGCTTCCATGAACATGTGGGCCCTGCCCGCCGAATTCATCGACCTTTTGGAAGACGGGTTCAAGGAATTCCTGCAGAGTCTTCCGGAAGGGGACCTGAAGTCCGAATACCTCATCCCGGTCATCATCGGGGACCTCATCAAAGAGGGGAAGGCAGACTGTGCGGTCCTGCCCACCAAAGATAAGTGGTTCGGCATGACCTATCACGAAGATATCCCGCCGGTGAAAGCGGCGTTCCGCAAGCTGGTGGATGAGGGCGTCTACCCGGAAAACATCAAATAAACAGCGGAACAGAAAGGCGAAGACTCATGAAAGTTTTGGTTTTAGGAGGGGCCGGGTACATCGGTTCCCACACGGTATACCATCTTGTCGACCACGGGTATGAGGTCGTCATTGTCGATAACCTGCAGACCGGTCATGAATGGGCGGTCCACCCGGACGCAAAGTTTTATCAAGGGGACATCCGCGATGAAGCGTTCTTAGACTCTGTCTTTGAAGCGGAGCCGGACCTGGACGCGGTCATCCACTTTGCCGCCTGCTCCCTGGTGGGAGAAAGCATGGTGGACCCTTTAAAGTATTACAACAATAACCTCCATGGCACGGAAGTCCTCCTGAAGTCCATGGTGGCCCACAATGTGAAAAAAATCGTCTTCTCCTCTACGGCGGCCACATACGGCGAACCGGAGAACACCCCCATTCTGGAGACCGACCGGACTCTGCCCACCAACACCTACGGGGAGACCAAACTCTCCATGGAGAAAATGTTCCACTGGGTGAGTGTCGCTCACGGTGTGAAGTTCGTTTCTTTGCGGTATTTCAATGCCTGTGGCGATCAACCGACGGCAGACATAGGAGAAGCCCATGACCCGGAGACCCACCTCATTCCCATTATCCTGCAGGTTGCCAACGGTATGCGGGACAAGATCATGATGTTCGGGGACGACTATGACACTCCGGACGGGTTCTGTGTCCGGGACTATATCCATGTCATGGACCTGGCTCAGGCCCATCGCCTCGCCGTCGAGTACCTGCTCGAAGGCAATGAGTCGGACGTCTTCAACCTGGGCAATGGCGTCGGGTTCTCGGTCAAAGAAGTGGTCGAATGTGCCCGGAAAGTGACCGGTCACCCCATTCCCGCTGAAGTGGCCCCTCGCCGGGCCGGTGATCCGGGGACATTGGTGCCCTCCAGTGAAAAGGCAAAATCGGTCCTCGGCTGGAAACCCGAATACGATGACCTTTCCACCATCATTGAGACGGCGTGGAAATGGCACCAGACCTACAAGGGAGAACCCAAACAGTAAATGGCTCAAACAAAAAAACGGACCGCCTCTTCCCGCAAGGGGAGAAGCGGTTCTCTTGCAAAAGCAAAACGAAAGTGGAAGAAGTTCTGGAAGCAGAACGGACACGCGCTGGAAGGCGTCCTGGGACTCCTCCTGGCTCTGGTCCTGATCGCCTTTCTCGCTCTCCCTGCCCTTCGAGTCTCGAACCCGGGGAACACCTACGGGATCGATGTGTCCAGTCACAACGGCTCTATCCGTTGGAAAGAGGTGGCGGAGAACGGTGTAGAATTCGCGGTCATTCGGGCCGGGTCCCGGGGGTATTCGAACGGAGTCGTCCGGGAGGACCCCCAGTTCAAACGAAATATGCGCCATGCCTGGTTCCACCACGTGGACCGGGGCGTCTACTTCTACTCCCAGGCCGTCAATGAGGCGGAAGCGGAAGAAGAGGCCATGGCGGTGGTGAAGTCGGTGAATGGTGCCGACCTTGCCCTTCCTATTTTCCTGGACCTGGAAGATACCGGGACCGGGGGCAAGGGCAGAGCAGACCACCTCACCCGGGACCAGCGAACGAAAGTGGCTTTGACTTTCGCCAGGGTCATCGAAGAGAAAGGGTACCGGCCGGGGGTCTACGCCAACCGGTGGTACCTGAACAATGCGCTGGACCCGGAGGTCCTGCGGGACGCCGGCATTTCGATCTGGCTTGCGGAGTATACACAAAACGCCCGGCCGAAATACACCGGTCAATACGAATACTGGCAGTACTCCGAGAAGGGCTCTGTCCCCGGTATTTCGGGAGAGGTCGACCTGGACCGGACCTCTGCTGCCACCGATAAGGAAAACGACCTGTCGAACTAGTCGACCGGTCGTTTTTCTTGTTCAATGGGTTTCATCGCCCCAGAGGTAACCCTGGAATTCTTCCGGGACGGTCATGTAAAGGGCATGGGCCGCTTCTTCGGGGCTCATGTCGTACTTGCCCCGGATCCAGTCTTCGTACATGTAGCTGCAGCCGCCGCAGAAGACGCGCAGTTTCAGTTTTTCGGTTTCCGATAATGGGGCATGCCGGTTTTCTTCGACAAGGCGTTTGGCCGCTTCATAGCTGTAGTCGGCAATGAAATGGGAGAGGGAGTTGATGCCGGTGGAGTCGAACATCCGTACCAGTGGCTGCCAGTAAGTCCGTCCCATCTGGTAGAAAATGAG
>JAFUZN010000154.1 GCA_017476565.1 Clostridia bacterium | reverse complement strand
GCGTCCATCAGAGTCCCAAAGGCTTTATTCCGTTTTTTCAGGAATGCATGAAGGTCTTCCCGGTCGGGTCGGAAGTGACTGGTGAAAATGATGTTGGTCACGCCCTGGTTGCGCTCCTGAGTGAGCAGTTCCAGGGACATGTCGACATCTTTGGCTCCATCGTCCACTCCGGGAAGCAGATGGCAATGCAGGTCGGTCATGGTTCTTTAGTTACTCTTGTACTCGTATTCGTAAGTGTAGGAATAGGCGGAAGACTTCGACTCGTTATTGGTATCGAACCCGGTCAGAAAGACACCGAGGATCCGGACCCCGACCGCGGTCAGCCGTTCTTTCGCGAGGACGACCGTCTCTTTCGGGGCGAAGTTGGAGCGAACACAGAGAATTGCTCCGTCAGCATAGCGGCCGAGGATAGCCGCATCGGTGACGACGGAGACCGGAGGCGTGTCGAGAATGACATAGTCAAAGGCATTCTTCAGGTCTTCCACGAGTTTGTCCATGGGTTCGGAAGACAGCATCTCCGAGGGGTTCGGAGGCACCGCACCGGCCACCAGGACATGGATGCCCAGGTCTTCAAACTGGATGAGCGCCTCTTCCACAACGGCGTTCCCTGCCAAAATGTCGGTAACGCCTTTGAAGTTGTGGCCCAGTTTGAGGTAGCGGTTCAGAGAGGGCTTGCGCAGGTCGCAGTCGACGACGACGACGCTCTTGCCGTCCTCCGCCAGGGAAATGGCCAGGTTGATGGCCGTATTCGATTTCCCCTCTCCGGGAATGGCACTGGTCAGGATGAAGGTGTTCAGTTTTTCCGTGGCCGCGATGAAGTTCAGATTCGTCCGAAGGGACTTGAAGGACTCCACATAGTTGAACGGCACGTTGGAACCGGAGGCCAGCATGAAGTCTTTGGAAGAGCGGTGTTGTTTCTGGTTCTTTTTGCTACTAGCCATAGGTCTTTCGATTCCTCTCTAGTTATTCTGCGCCGTCCCGTTTCAGGACAACGACGACGGTTTTCAGAAGGATCTTGATATCGGTACCGAGGTCCCAGTTCTGGATGTAGTCGGAGTCGAGGCGGACGACTTCGTCAAAGTCTGTGATCTTGGACCGCCCGCTGATCTGCCAGAGGCCGGTGATGCCGGGCTTGATGCTCATGCGCACCCGGTGCTTCAAGTCATACTGCTCCCACTCGTCCACTGTGGGGGGACGGGTCCCGACGAGGGACATATCGCCCTTCAGCACATTGAAAAACTGGGGGAACTCGTCGAGGGAAGTATTTCGGATGAAGTTCCCGATGCCCTTCGGCTTCCCGTCTTTGCCTTTTTTCTCGGAACCGATGATGCGGGGGTCATCGTCCATTTTGAACATGAGCCCGTCCATTTTGTTCTGGGCCATGTATTCTTTCTTGCGTTCTTCCGCATCCATATACATGCTGCGGAACTTGTACATTTTGAACTGCTTGCCGTTTTTCCCGATGCGGGTCTGCTTAAAGAAGATGGGCCCGGGGGATTTGAGGAAAATGAGCGGGCCGATAAAGATGGCAATGAGCAGGGTAATAATACAGCCGACGATGGCACCGACAATGTCGAGGATGCGCTTATAGAACATCTGCTGGTAGGTGACCATCTTGACGCTGTTCGTCAGGACCGTATAGTTGCCGAACCGTTCGACATACACGTTGCCGAAGTCATCGGGTGGGACGATGCAGTTGTGAACAGTGATGCCCATGGTGATGAGTTCGTCCGTGATGATTTCCGGGAAGTCGGTCCCCTCCGGAACACGGATGAACACTTCGTCGACCCAGCTGTGGCAGATGAATTCGAGGACGTCTTCGTCGGACCCCATCACGGGGATATCGCCGTACTCTTTAAAGGGTGAGACTTCATCCATGATGTAGACGCCCACGATCTTGTAATTCAGAAACTGTGGGAGACTGAAGTTTTCCACGATTCCGTCGGCGAGGTCGGTCGTACTGATGATGACGACGGACCTGCCTCCCTCCGTGACCTTGTTGGTCTTGTAGAGGAACGCCTTCCACCCGATGCGGGCCAGGTAGGAAGCCAGGAAGTAGATGAGGACCATCGTCACGTAGATCTTCCGGGAGAACAGGGCGCTGTAATGCAGGAAAAACAGCATGGCAAGGTCCACCAAAACGACTCCGATGACATGTTTGACAGCGGAGACGAATTCGAGGTAGTAGCCCCGCTTCAGAACGTTTTTGAAGGTCTGAAGGAAGAACACCACCAGGAACTGTGCCAGGAACAGGGAAAGGGCCACAATGCGGTACACATCGGACCGGTAGACAAAAAGCCCGCCCTTGTACATGGCATAGGCCGCGATGAGACTCAGCTGCATGATGACGAAATCGATGAGCATGAAGTCCCAGTGTTTCAGCCAGGAGAAGATCGACTTTTGATACATGAAACGTCCTCCGTGGATGGTCGTAATCTATAATCACTAAATTATAACATTAAGGGTTATGCAAAACAAGAAAAACCGTCCGCGGTTCACGGACGGTTTGAGAAGTTTTCGATGAGTTTTCTTCCCCTGTCGAAGAGGAACATGAGGACCCACATGGTGGGGTACGCCAGGACCACGAACAGAAGGGAGACGAGGACGGTCCGCCCGGTCATGGGTTCCATGTAGAGCCACTCACGCAGCGGAGAGTACGGAACGATCAGGATCATCGCCAGAGATGCGACGGTCATGAGGGCCCAGATCACAAGGCGATAGCGGTCCATCGGCCGGCTGATCATGTAGAGGAAGGTGACCCCTACTGCCAGCATGACCACCGGAGACACGGAGTAGAGTTCCGGGTTTTCGAACCTGAACACGAACGCAAAGAATTCGACACCCAGCAGCAACAAAACATCGGTCAGGCCGCCGGGAGCCGCCTTGAACAGAACGTTCGGCAGGAACCTGCCCCTGATCGGAGTGGCATTGGGCTGAAGGGCCAGGAAAAAGCCGGGAATGCCGATGGTGAGTCCGCTGATGATGGACATCTGGTTCGACAAAAGGGGGTACGGAAAGGCGATGAACAGCGTGAGGATGGAGAACAGGAACGAGAAGATATTCTTCACGAGAAACAGAGACGCCGACCGCTGGATGTTGTTGATGACCTGCCGTCCTTCCGCCACGATGGAGGGCATGGAGGCGAAGTCAGAATCGAGAAGCACCAGCTTGGAGATCTGGGACGCCGCCTGGCTCCCGGACGCCATGGCAATGCCGCAGTCCGCTTCCTTCAGCGCAAGGACATCGTTGACGCCGTCACCCGTCATGGCGACGGTATGCCCCTCCCCTTTCAGGGCCTTGACCAGGGCCAGTTTCTGCTGGGGCGTCACCCGGCCGAAGACCGTGTATTGCGACGCCGCTTTCTGCAGTTTTTCCGGAGTGTCGAGGGTCGTGGCATCTACATAGTCCTCCGCGTTGGCGATGTTGGCCTGCCGGGCCACGTTGGAGACCGTCACCGGGTTGTCTCCGGAGATGACCTTGACGGTGACACCCTGCTCTGCGAAGTAGGAGAAGGTCTCCGGCGCCTGGTTCCGAATACGGTTCAAAATGCAGACGAAGGCGACCGGTTCCACCCGGTACGGGTCTACATAGGGAGCACCGGTCGCATCGGTCACGGGACCTTTATGATAAGCCACCAGCAAGACCCGCATGCCCTTGGAAGTCCAGGGCTTTGCGTATTCGGTCACAATGGGCGCATGTTCCTTCAGGATGAATTCCGGAGCACCGATGAGGAAGGTGTCGTTCCCTTCAAAGGTGACGGCGGACCACTTGGTCTCCGAGGAGAAGGGGACCACTTTTCCCGGGCGGAAGCGGGCAGAGGCATAGGCCTTTGCGTCGTCTGATTCCCGGAAGTAAGCGTTCATCGCCACAGCGGTGTCGTTGTCGGCCTCCATAGAGCCGTAATAGGCGTAGAGCATTTCCCGGACCAGGTCCTCCGGAAAACGCTCCGGGTCGAGGCACACGAGTTCATCCACATCCATTCCCGGCTCTGTGATGGTGCCGGTCTTATCGACGCAGAGGGTGTCCACCCGGGCCAGGGTCTCAACACAGTTCATGTCCCGGACCAGGACTTTCCGGCGGGACAGCCGCATGACACTGAGGGCCAGGGCAACACTGGTCAAAAGGTACAGCCCCTCCGGGATCATCCCGATCAGGGCAGAAACGGTGGAAATGATGGCATCGGCAGTGGGCAGGTCCGCTTTGGTCTTCTGACTGAAGAACAGGGCAATGCCCATGGGGACAAGGATGATGCCGATGAATTTGATGAGTTTGTCGAGAGAGAGCATCATCTCCGACTTGGTGGCGGAGACATTGCTCTTGGCCTCAGCCGTCAGGCGGGAGGCATAAGACTCCTTCCCCACCCGGGTCAGCTGAGCATAACAGCGGCCGGCGGTACAGGAACTGCCGGACTTCAGACTGTCCCCGGGCAGTTTCTGGATCGCGTCGGACTCTCCGGTGAGGAGCGCTTCGTTAACGGCGACCTCTCCGGCCCGGACCACTGCGTCCGCGCAGATCTGGTCCCCGTTTTTGAACTCGACGATGTCATCCCGCACCAGTTCGCTGGTGGGAACTTTTGCCTTTCGTCCGTCCCGAATGACGGTGACCTTTCCCTCTGCCAGGATCGTCAGTTTGTCGACCGCCGCTTTGGAGCGAAGCTCCTGGACGATACCGATGAGGGCATTGGTGAAGACCACCACGAGGAACATGGTGTTCCTCCAGGCACCCACCGAGAACATGAGGACTGCGAGGACAATAAAGATTCCGTTGAAGTAGGTAAATACGTTCGATTTGACGATGTCGGAAACACTGCGGCTGCTCTTGTCCGTATTGACATTGGCATAGCCGTTTTGTTTGCGTTCCGCGACTTCTGCAGCCGAGAGCCCCTGTTCCAAAGGCGCGCTGACCGCCGGAATAGTCCGGTAACTGTCAGCAGCCCCCAGGTCCTCTTCCTGACGAAGAATGACCGACATGTCTTCCCCGTCAATGAACTGCTTGAGTTTCGATGGCATGATTTGCCTCCGTGATATTACTGGTTATAGGTAGCGATGCGCCTCAGGACGTTGGAATCGACCGGGAAGGGTGCGCTCTTGAGTTTGGACTCGTTCGCGACCAGCTGACCGATGATGGCGTCCAGAGTCTCCTCCGGGATCTCGACCACACCGCAGGCCTTCCCGAAAAAGTCGTTGAGGTCCTCAATGCTTTGGAACCCGGCGGTCTTCACGACGACCTCGGCATCGGCCGGGTCGGCTTCTGCCAGGTACCCTGCCTGGAACTGTCCGCAGGCTCTGCCGTGGGCGACCCCCATAAAGTAGGTCAGGCCGTAGCTCATGCCGTGGGGCAGGGAGGTCCCGGTCTGGGCAATGGCCATTCCTCCAAGGGTCGAGGCCTTCAGCATGTTTCGAAGGGTCTCTTCCTCCGGCACCGCCGTCGGGTCTTCCAAAAAGGCCTTGCTGCGGCTCCAGGCTTCCAGGCCTGCCAGGGCACACATGCGGCTGAAGTCGTTCGCCCCGGCGTTGATATAGCTTTCACTGAGGTGGCAAAGAGCGTCCATCGCGGTGTTGCGAAGAACTCCTGCCGGCGCCTTTTTCAGGTACTTGGCATCGAGGAGGGCGAGCTCCGGAAAAATACGGTAAGGGATGCTTCCCTTCGTCTTTTGTTCATGGATCGTCAGAACGGAGATGCCCGTCACTTCCGAGCCGGTGCCGCAGGTCGTCGGGACCGCCACCACCGGGTACCACTGTGCCGACGGGTCTTCCCCAAAGAGGAAGTCGACGCCCTTGTCAGAGTTCTTTGCCATGAGGGAAATGGCCTTGGCGGCATCCATGGGAGAACCTCCGCCGATGCCAATGAAGAAGTCACAGCCTTCCTTCACTGCAAAGTCCCGGGCTTTCATGATGGTCTCAATGGAGGGGTTCTCCTCCACTTCGTCGAACAGCGCGTGTCTGACACCTTCCTGCTCGAGGGCAGCGACCACATCGGCTTCGGCCCCGTTGAGTTTCGCCGAACGGCGGCCGGTCACCAGCAGTGCTTTTTTGCCGAGAGCGGCCAGTTCCGCAGCATGGGCGGCGATGCACTCCTCCTGTTCGTAGATTTTCGTAGGCATGTAATAGGTCATTTCAGTTCCTCCGGAGAGTCGGTCTCCCCGACCCTCAGTTTTTCCTGGGCTTCCTGGTACTTCAAGGCATTTTCCTGCTCAATGACCGGCAGGACCTTCGAGACAGCGATCAGGAACCAGCTGGTGAAGGTGTCCGGCTGCAGCAGCAGTTCCTGCTTCAGCTCCGTGAGCCCCACCCAGCGGTAGTCCGAAGCCTCCTCCGGGTCCATCCGAATGGGCAGGCTCGAGTCATAGGTACCGAGAAAGACGTGGTCGTATTCGTATTCGTAAAGGTCTTCCGCAAACTTCGTGCGGTAGGTAAAAGAAAAGAGTTCCCGAACGTCTGTGTCAAGGCCGCATTCCAGTTTCAACCGGCGATGTACCGCCTCTTCCAGGGCCTCCCCCGCTCTCGGATGGGAGCAGCAGGCATTGGTCCAAAGGCCACCGGAATGGTACTTGCCATCGGCCCGTTTTTGCAGAAGCATCCGCTCTCCGTCGTAGAGGAACACCGAAAAGGCCCGATGGAGCAGACCTTCCCGATGGACTTCTTCTTTCCCGAGGATCCCGATCTCCCGGTCATCCACCGTGACCAGAATG
>JAFUZN010000153.1 GCA_017476565.1 Clostridia bacterium | reverse complement strand
GGAGTGTTTCGTAAGGTCCACCAATGGGAAAGATTGACAAAAAGTGCTAAACTGTTTGCATAAGGCAATTAATTGTGCGCAAGCGAAATAAACACTTTGCGTCAATTGATGCAATGACAGCTTTGCAAATGCCGGCCCGGCTGATGCCAGCCCTGCCATTGCCAGCGAAGCCTATGAGGAGTGGATATATTATGAAAAACTATTTTGACCTGAATGGCCGTGTCGCCATTATCACCGGGTGTTCCGGCGGACTGGGCGTGCAGATGGCGAAAGCCCTCGCGAACCAGGGCTGTGCCATTGTGCCGGTCGCAAGACGCCTTGAGCGCATTGAAGCCGTCGCGAAAGAGATCACCGAAGAGTTCGGGGTCGAGACCTACCCCCTGCAGCTGGACATTACGGACACCGAAGCCGTGAATCGCGTGGTACAGGAAGTCTATGACCATTTCGGGCACATCGATGTGCTCATCAACAACGCAGGCACCGGTGCCGTCGCCCCGGCCGAGGACATCACGGACGAGCAGTTCGCCAGTGAAGTGGACATCGACCTCTTCGGCACCTTCAAAGTAGCCCGGGCCGTGGCGAAAATCGCCATGATCCCCGCGGGCTACGGGCGCATCATCAACATTGCTTCCATGTACGGTCTCGTCGGTAACAAGGTCGCCGGCTCGGCTCCCTACCACGCTGCCAAGGGCGGCGTCGTCAACCTGACCCGGGCCCTCGCCGCGGAGTGGGGCAAGTACGGCATTACCGTCAACGCCATTTGCCCGGGCTACTTCTACACCCCGCTGACCAAGGAGACCCTTGACTCGGACTTCTTCCAGCAGAACGCCCGGACCATGATCCCCGAAGAGCGCTACGGCAACGAAGGGGAACTGGACACCGCCGCCATTTTCCTGGCGTCCCCGGCTTCCAGCTACGTCAACGGCGTCAACCTCCCCGTCGACGGCGGCTACACCTGCATGTAAGCGCGAAACCAGTCGCGAAGCCAAGCGCAAAACCCAGCCAAAGACGAAGACCTCGGTGCGAACCGAGGTCTTTTTTGTGTCGATATGATGTTGCGATGAGTCCAATTACTCCGCGTCCACGGTCGGCAAGTTCAGCATCCGCTGGACCACATTCAACATGAAGGCGCCGTACATTTCGTTTTCTTCTCCGGAGCCCATGTAAGCGAAATGGTCTTTGGACTCAAGGGGCATGCGGTACCAAATGCCAGGTTTGCAGAGGTCCGTTGCCACAAAGTCTTCCCCCGGTTCCGCCAGGGGGTTCTGGGCTGTCTTGACGGAGACCAGTGTATCGCTCGTGCGCCAGGAACCGTCGAAGCCGGGGCTCACCTTGCTGGGTTTCTTCGAAATGCTGCCGGTGAAGTTACCAATAAATCGCATGGGGGTGAACGTGGGCTGCCGGGTCACCGCTTTGCCCTCGTCGTTGTACTCCGTGGCGCTCCCGGCGTGGCAGAAGTAGTAGACGTTGTCATAGGTGCCGGGGTACTCCTTCTGGACTTCGGCCGCCCCATAGAAGGTGGTCTCATGACACATGGAGTTGAGCTGCTTTTGGGCAATGTTCCGGGAGGCCTTCCACTTCTCGACAATGCTGTAGTGGGGCTGCCCGGGGGCGCTGGTCAGGTGGTACATGTCAAAGCGCAGGTCGTAAACGCTCTTCACGAAGTCCGAGTCCATGAGGAGCCCCATGGCAAAATGCAAAAGCCCCCAGGGAATTTCCAGCTTGTCGGCGCCGAACCAGTCCACCAGGGTCAGGCCGTTGTTGACCCCGGCCAGAGTGGTCATGGCGTGGACCCAGTCCCCTTTGCCGCCTTTGAAGAACTCCGAAAGCTCGCTCTCCGGGGTGGCTTCCCGCTCTTCTTTGGAGCCTTCCGCCAGAATGGACAGGAAACACCGAATGGTGGGAGCGCCGAAGGAGTGGCCAATGAGGCAGATCTTCTTCCGCTTCCCCTCGTCATCCAGCTCACCCCAGTCGGGGATGAGGGGCTTGTCGTAAGTCCGGCCGTAGCGTTCGTGCTTGTACCGTTTAGAATGGACTATGCCATAGTCGACGGTGCCGCCCACCAGCTGAGCCCAGAGGTCACAGGCCCGGTCCCAAATGCAGACGAAGGGCCCGAGGGAAGGCGCCACCGCCTCCAGCCCCATGGTCCGCAGCATTTCCGGAATGTCCGCCCGGAAGAAGCCGTAGTACCGCATGACCTTGTTCAGGCCGTCCGACTCGCCCCAGCCCATGGCGCCGTGAACCAGGACAATGGGGTAATCGTGCTTTCTCTCCACATACATGCGTGGCACCTTGTTCTCGGTCCCCATGACCCTCGGGAAAAAGGCTTTTTTGTACATGTAGTTTCCTCGCTTTCCAATATTTTATCAAATGCAAAGAATTGCTGTACATATAATATAACACAAAAATACCCGCCGAGAGCAAAAACTCTTGACGGGTGTCTAACTTTTTCTGTGCTTTTTGTCCGCGTGGTCACCAGTCGCCCTTCCGCGTGGTCACCAGCGCTTTTCGAACTCGTCCATGGAGATGATGGCGAGGAGCTCATCGTTGTCGGTGAGGAGGTCGTAAATGGCGTCTTCCGAGAGGACACCCCGCTTGAGGTAGTCCGGCAGGAGCCCCTTCTCATCGTCTTCGAAGTCCTTCCGCCAGCAGCCCCCTTCGTAGTAGTTCTCGAGGGCAATGACCTTGTTCTGGGCTTCCATGAAGTCTTCGAGGGCAGCCGAGACCTTCTTCACGGCCTCCTTCGCATCGTTCAGGTACGCTTCCATCTGCTCAATGCGTTTGACTTGCTGTTCTTTCTCTCCGGGTGTGGTCTTCTCGATGTCCATGTTTCCGCCTCCTAACGCGATTTACTTCTGTAGCTCCATTATCTTAAGTTTCTTAACGTTTGTCAATCTGGGGGAAGAACATGTTACACTAGTAAAAGGAAAGAGAGGTAGGAAACTATGAAAGCACATTTCACAAAACTTCTGGCGCTGGCGCTCTGCGCTATGTTCGTCCTCGCGGGCTGCTCGTCTTCTTACTCGACGAAGAACGTCGAAGCCCCGAACACCAAAGACTTCAAAACCAATTACACCTGGGTCTTCTGCCACGGCCTTTCCGGCTGGGGCAGCTACGACGACCAGTATAAACGCCTGCCCTACTGGGGCATGTTCAACGGCAACGCGTTGGACGCCCTGAACGACATGGGCTTCGACTGCTATGCCGCTTCCGTCGACCCTCAGGGGTCTGCCTGGGACCGGGCCTGTGAGCTCTA
Source organism: Clostridia bacterium (assembly GCA_017476565.1). Taxonomy (GTDB): domain Bacteria; phylum Bacillota; class Clostridia; order Oscillospirales; family Acutalibacteraceae; genus RUG420. The sequence continues at coordinate 5,532 of JAFUZN010000153.1, read as the reverse complement.
TGCCCAGCTGACCGGCACGAAGGTCGACTACGGCAAGGCCCACTCCGAAAAGCATGTCCACCAGCGCTACGGCGAGGACTTCACCGGCCGCGCCCTCATTAGTAAGTGGAGTGCCAAGGACAAGATCAACCTTGTCGGCCACAGTTTCGGCGGGGCCACCACCCGGCTCTTTGTGGAACTCCTGACCAACGGCTCGGCGGAAGAGCGGAAGGCCACAAGCAAAAAGGACCTGTCCCCGCTCTTTGCCGGCGGCAAAGGAGACTGGGTCTATTCCGTCACCTCCCTGGCGGCGCCCCACAACGGCACTTCCGCCTACAATACCGAAGCCGGCTACGATGAGAGCCTGTCTTCCTGGCAGAAGCTGAACGCCAAAGTCCTTGGCCAGTTCACCTCCGGTTCGGCCGGAGACGCCGGTTACCCGAGAGCTTCGGAAGACTATGCCCACCATGACCTGCAAATCGACTACGCCCTGGAACTGAACGAGAAGGTCGGCACTTACGACAACATCTGGTACTTCTCCGTGCCCTGCAACTCCACCGAAAAACAGGAGGATGGCACCTGGTTCCCCAACAAGAAGATCACCGAGACCACCATGATGAACGGCGGCATCAAAATGGGCAAGACCACCGGCACCACGGACGGCGGCTTTGCCATCACCAAAGAGTGGCTGCCCAACGACGGCCTCGTCAACACCATTTCGGCGAAGGCCCCCTTCAATGCCCCCAGCAAGAAGTTTGACCCCGAAAAGTCGAACCTCGCCGCGGTGAAGCCCGGGGTCTGGAACGTCTTCCCGACCTACGTTGGGGACCACATGTCCGTCTCCGGCGGCCTCTTCCACCGCAACGACGTCCTGCCCCTGTACCTGCAGTTCATGAATGCGGTCAGCAAGCTCGACCCCGCCGCCCTCGGCAAAGGCTCTAACACCAACACCCCGAACTGGCTCGCCGACCTCAAAGCGGAGTCCAAAAGCGCCGCCTGAGGGGTTCAGAAAAATTTAATCGGCAGCGCCTATAATGATAAAAAATAATTGGTAAAAGGAGCGACCGTCTATGCAGTTAAACAACCCCTATGAGCGGCTTCACAACTACCCCATTGTCATGTTCCACGGCTTTGCGGGCTACGGCGAAGACGAGCTCATGAACAAGTTCAACCCCTACCTTGGCTGGGTGAACAACATCCGAGTCAAGGACTATGCGGCGAAGTATGACAAGGAACTCTACGTGCCCTCCATGTCCGGCTTCTCCAGCATGTGGGACCGCTGCTGCGAAATGTACGCGCAGATTGTCGGCGGCACGGTGGACTACGGCAAAGCCCACTCCGAAAAGTACGGCCACAAGCGTTACGGCCGCACCTACAAAGGTTGTGTCCCGGACTGGGGCAGCCTGGACGCTGAGGGCAAGCTCAAGAAGATTCACGTCATGGGCCACAGCTACGGCGGGCCCACGGTGCGCTGCTTCGTCCACATGATGGCGGTGGGCAGCGAAGAAGAGCGGGCGGTCACCCCGGCGGAGGAGCTGTCCGGCCTCTTTGAAGGGGGCCATGAAGACTGGATCGCCTCCTGTACGACCCTGGCCGGCGCCAACGACGGCATCTCCTTCCTCTATGCCATTGAGAAGCCGAAAGATCAAATCGCCCTGGCGGTGCTGACGGCTCTGTCCTGGCTCGGCGCCTTCAAACCCACGGCAAAATTCTACGACCCCCAGCTGGACGAGTGGGGCATTACCATGAACACCCAGACCGGGGAGGCCCGGGACAAGAACTATAAACAGCGGTTGCGGGACTACTACTATTCCGACGGGGACTGCGTCCTCGACGACCTGACCATCCACAAGTTCCGCAAAACCAGCGAGGCCTGGACCTGCCACCCGAACACCTACTACTTCGCCTACTACGCGACGAAGACCTACGAGAAGAACGGCGTCCACGTTCCGAAGAAGGACATGATCATCCTCATGAAGGCCTTCTCCTACATTGTGGGGCGATATAAGGGTAACCCTGCCGATGAAAACCACGCAGAAGTGGGCCTCGAATGGCAGGAAAACGATGGCCTCGTCAACGTCATGTCCGGCCGTGCCCCTCGCACGAAACCCTGGACCCCTTACGTCAGCGACCGGGACCTGAAGCCCGGCATCTGGTACGACATGCCCATTGAAGACAAAGACCACATGAGCTACATGGGGTCGAAGGAGACGAAAGAAGACTACGGTGTCTTTTGGTATGAGATCTTCAAGCGGCTCGACAACTTAAAGTAAAAGGTTTTTGACCCCCGCCTCCCGGCGGGGGTTGCTGCTTTTGCGGCCGCTGTTTCCGCCGACGCACTCGCAGTAACCGAAAGCCCCGGGGCTCCCCGCCGGAGGTGGGGAGTCCATCCTTCCTTCAGACTAATTTAAGACAATTATCTGCACAACTGTGCAGTAACCTCTTTTTCTATGCAAATTGAACTGTAAAATTTGTACGGAGACAGTTATTGTTAGGGTGGAGAAAGAAATGGACCTGTGACTATGGTCGACCCTGAAGGAGGCTTGTCCCCATGCGTAAACTGAAAGAGTATTTGCTTGCTTTGAACTTTTTGAAGGAATGGAAGGCTGACCTGGAAGACGCCTATGCCGTCGCCGAAGAAAACGAAGTGCGTTTTTCGAACTGGCTCGGCGCTCTGGAACCGGAAGTGCCGGTCGAGAAGAAGGCCGTCATCCTGGACCTGGCTGCCTACCGCACCCTGAAGGCTTCCGCTTAACAGAAATAAAACCAAAAAGATCCCCCGACCGGCCGGTCGGGGGATTTCTTGTCTTGTAAATTAGGGTCCTTACAGTTCTCCGTGGATCGCCCTCAGAAGCTGCTGTGCCATGTAACGGTGGCCCAGGTCGTCCGGGTGGACGGAGATGAGGAAGTTGATGAAGTACTGGGGAGTCAGGAAGTCGGCGGTCTGCCACATGGTGGTCTCGTGGCAGTCGACGAAGTGGACCCGGTTCGCCCAGGGGCTTTGGTAAGCCACGTAGTTGTTGATGGCGGAGTCCATGTTCCAGGCCTGCTCAGAAGCCCATTTCCGCAGGTCGTTGTCCTGGGGGTTCAGGTCTTTGAAGCAGTCGTACATGCCCATGAAGTAGATCTCTGCGTTGGGGTTCATCTCGTTGAGGATGCCCACAATGGCGTCGTAGTTCTCGAAGAACCGCTGCTTGCCGTATTCCATTTCGGCCATGAAGTCCGCATACCCGCCGAGGACCTTGACGAGCTGATCGAGGCTGGTGACCAGCTGGACCTGTCCGCGAAGGGCCGCAATGGCAGTCTCCAGGCCCAGACCGAAGGTGTAGTACATGGTCTTCAGGAAGGGCGCGAGGAAGCCGTAGGTGCCGCCGTCGTTGTTGCCGAAGTTCAGAACGATGATGTCAGCGTTGCGCAGGGTCTGCTGCATTTCGGCGGCCATGGCGGCCCGCTCATCGAGGCCGACGTTGGCGATGAGCATAATCGCATCCGAAATGAAGTGGTCCTGAGTATTCTCGATCTGCTCGAGCCAGGCTTCGTACTGGGGGTCTAACAGGCGACGAATTTCGACGGAACGGAATGCATCGCGGGAGTAGTTATAACGGTTCCGGACACCGAGGGTGTCAGCGACGAGCTGGGGGTAGGTGCCCTCCACATAACCGCCGTGGCCAAAGGTGAACTGGTTGCCGAGGGTGTAAGCGTTGCCGGGGTCCCCGTGCATGCCGTAGCCCGAGGGAATGGAGTCCCCGAGGATGACCATGGTGTCTGCCGTACGGTTGCCGCTCGCTCCGGTGCCCCACTGCGCAAAGGCTGCGACGCTGAGGCAGCTGACCATCATGACCAGCGCGACGAGGACGGCAACGAGTTTCTTCGTTGTCTTTTTCATTCTTTTCGTCCCTTTCAGTTGAGTTTGGGTGTGTTCATAAAGCATTCATTATTATAAGGCGATGTACGGGCAGAGTCAAGGCGGTCTTGTCACTTCGAGGGATGAGAAAAGGCCCGCGCGCTTGGCACGGGCCTTAAAAGTTTTGTTTTTGGCGCGGTCTTCCTTACTTGTGAGCTTTCAGGAATTTCACGGTGATCTTCGCGACTTAGTCCGCGTGGGTCTCAATGGTCATATGACCGCCGCCCTTCACGGTGACATCGGTGCTGCCCTTCGGGAGTGCATCGCGGAGAGACTGCTGAAGGGAGGAGCCGAAGAGGAGGTCGAGGGAGCCGTTGACGTAGAGGATGGGGCTCATTTTCTTGACTTTCTTCAGGTCCGTGACGGTCATGGTGCTGAAGTTGCGAAGGGCCGCCTGGCCGGAACCTTTGATCTTGTAGGGGTTCTCGATCTGCGCCCGGTCATAGTTCCAGGTGTAAATGGGGTCCATGGTGGCAATGGTGTAAGCAAAGAGGATCAGCGGATCGACGGTGCCGGCGGTCTCAATGACCGGGCCCGCAATGCTCATGTAAGTCTCGTTGCCGATGAGGGCCGCCCGCAGACCGGTGGAGCCTTCATAGGCGCCGGTGTTGTAGAGCAGCAGGTTCTTGACCATGTTCGGGTACTTCTGGGCAATGCCGAGAGCGATGTACCCACCCATGGAGTGACCGGCCACATACCAGGGCTTGTTGCCGTTGAGTTTCTTCATGAGGGCGACGAAAATGTCTTCCCGTTCCATGATCTTGGTCTTTTTGGTTTCTCTGGTGGAGTAACCGAAGTCCGGCTGGTCGACGACGACGCAGGTGTAACCCTTCTCCTGCAGACGGGTGGCCAGTTCGACCCAGCAGTAAGAGCTGAGGGCGAACCCGTGGACCATAAAGATTTTTCCTTTTTCGGTGCCCTTGGCTTTGAACTGTCTATAGTGGATGCTGTAGTCCCCAATTTCGAAGAACTCGGAGTTCTCGTAGGGTTTCTCATCCACCACAGGCTTTGCTTTCGCAAAGGACGGGACCATGAGCGCCATGATCATCACCACTGCAAGGAACAGGGAGACGACCGCTTTTCTGGTTCGTTTCATAGTATTTCTCCTTTTCATAATTAAGCTGCACGGCTGCTCTTTCTGAAGGCAGCCTGAAATAGCAAAACTATTGTAACATAAGACTATTCACACATGTATGAAGTTTCTGTCAATTCTCCATCTCGCGAAAGTGAGCCTTTCCGAAAGGGGATTTTATATTGCAAAAACAGAACCGAAGAGGTAGGCTGAAGAGAGGCCAAAAGTCCTGTTTTATAAAGGAGGGATACATCGCGATGGAAGTTACTAATTTGTATGACCCCGGGAACATTGTGCTGCCCGGAGAGTTTCCCTCGGACCCCTACCACGCCCACTACCAGGCCATGACCGCTCCGGAGCTCGAGTTCTACCACTACAAGGAACTCACCCGGGAGAAGGCCATGCCCCATGTTCACGACCACTTCGAATTCTACTTTTTCCTCGACGGCAACGTGCAGTATGTCGTCGGGGCCCGGCGCTATGAGCTGAAGCCCGGGGACATTCTGATCATCCGCCCCGGAGAAGTCCACTTCCCGGAGGTGCGCTGGCAGAAGGACGCCTACACCCACGACCGGGC
>JAFUZN010000152.1 GCA_017476565.1 Clostridia bacterium | reverse complement strand
CCATGGTCTGACGCAGGGCGCCGAGAATGGTGAGGACGTGTTTATTGTTGGTGTCGCCGATGATGAGGATGAGGTCCCCCTGATCGGCGCCGCCCCGCTCCACGATGGAGGCGATGAGTTCCGGAGTCACGAACTTGTCAAAGGACGAAGTGACTTCCTCGTCGACCCGGACCCAGGCAAGGCCTTTGGCCCCAATGCCCTTTGCCTCTTCCGTCAGCTTCTTGATGCCCTTCTTGGACACCGCCGCGGAACCGCCTTTCGCAGTGATGGCCCGAACGGAACCACCGCCAGCCACGGGGCCCTCGAAGACGCCGAAGCCGGAGTCCTTCACAAGGTCGGAGAGGTCGTAGATTTCCATGCCGTAGCGGGTGTCGGGTTTGTCGGAGCCGTAGCGCTCCATGGCGTCTTTGTAGGTCAGCCGGGGCAGGGGCAGAGAAATGTCCACGTCCAGAACTTCCTTGAAGGCTCTCTGCATGTAGCCCTCCACCAGAGAGAGGACATCTTCCATTTCGACGAAGGACATTTCCAGGTCGATCTGGGTGAACTCCGGCTGCCGGTCCGCCCGCAGGTCCTCATCCCGGAAGCACCGGGCGATCTGCAGGTACCGGTCGAAGCCCGCCACCATGCTGAGCTGCTTGTACAGCTGCGGGGACTGGGGCAGGGCGTAGAACTCGCCGTTGTGAAGGCGGCTGGGGACCAGGAAGTCCCGGGCGCCCTCGGGGGTGGACTTGATGAGCATGGGGGTCTCGATCTCAATGAACCCGTTCTCATCGAAGTAGTCCCTCGTGACCTTCGTCAGCTTGTGCCGGAGCAGGATGTTCTTCTGCAGTTCCGGACGGCGCAGGTCGAGGTAACGGTATTTGAGGCGGGTCAGTTCCGCCGTGTTGGAATTGTCAACGATCTCAAAGGGAGGGGTCTCGGACACCCCGAGGATGCGCAGGTCGGTGACGGCCACTTCCACGTTGCCGGTGGGCAGGTCCGGGTTCTTGGAGCTGCGCTCCCGCACGACGCCCTTCGCCATGAGGACGAACTCGGAACGGACGGTCTCCGCCTTCTCGAATACCTCTCTCGCCGTCTCGTCGTCGAAGGCCAGCGGTAAAATGCCGGTGCGGTCCCGCAGGTCGATGAAGACCAGCTGCCCGAGGTTCCGGCGCTTGGCGGCCCAGCCGCAGATGACGACTTCGGCGCCGACGAGCTCGTCCCGTACATCGCCACAGTAGTGGGTGCGTTTCAGTCCGTTCATTCTGTCCATGTGGTGTTTCCTCCCAAAAGTGCGCTGAGGTCGACGTTCGCAAGGTCGCCCTCCCCGGTGTTCAGTTCCTTCTGCAGGGCAGCCATGGCAGCCTGTACCGCGATTTGCGGGAAGTCCTCCGCAAAGGTCTCGAGAGCCATGTCCTGAGTCTCACCGGTCTCCATATATTTCAGCCGGACGGTGCCGGACTCCAGTTCGTTGTCCCCGAGGACCACGGTAAAGGCAGAGCCCATTTTGTTGGCGTATTTCATTTGGGCCTTGATGGAACGGCCCACCGTGTCGAAGCCGCAGGCAATGCCTTCGGCCCGCAGGTCGTGGACAATGGCCGCCGCTTTCAGAGAAGCGTTGTCTCCGGCAGAGGCGATGTACAGCTCCATGTCGTCGGGCTTCGGCAGCTCGATACCCTGGGCCTCCAGCAGGAGGAGCAGGCGTTCGATACCCATGCCAAAGCCGAGGGCGGGAATGGACTTGTCGCCCAGTTCTTCGCAGAGACCGTCGTACCGGCCGCCGCCGCAGACGGTGCCCTGGGCTCCAATGTCGTGGGACACGAACTCGAACACGGTCTTTGTGTAGTAGTCGAGGCCCCGAACGATGCGGGGGTTCACGGTATAGGCAAGGCCCATGGCCTCCAGGTACTGTTTGACCTTCTCAAAATGGTCGCTGCACTCTTCGCAGAGGTAGTCGAGGACGACGGGAGCGTTGTCCTTCAGCTCGTCGGACTCCTCTTTGCAGTCGATGATGCGCATGGGGTTCCGCTCGAGGCGGTCCCGGCAGGTCTCACAGAGTTCCTCTTTGTGGGCAGTGAAGTAGTCCTTCAGGGCCTGCTGGTAGAGGGGCCGGCAGTGGGGGCAGCCGATGGAGTTGATCTGCAGCTCCAGGCCTTTGACGCCCAGGAAACCGAAGACCTCGTCCGCCAGGGCAATGACCTCGGCGTCCTCGGCGGGGCTGGAGGTGCCGAAGCACTCCACGCCGAACTGGTGGAACTCCCGCAGGCGCCCGGCCTGGGGTTTCTCATACCGGTAGCAGGAGGTCAGGTAGTAGACCTTCATGGGGGTGGGTTCATTGAAGAGGCCGTGCTCCAGGAAAGCCCGGACTGCACCGGCGGTACCTTCCGGACGAAGGGTGATGGATCGCCCTCCCTTGTCGTCAAAGGTATACATTTCCTTCTGGACGACGTCGGTGGTGTCTCCCACCGAGCGGTTGAAAAGTTCCGTATGTTCAAACACAGGGGTGCGGATCTCGCGGAAGCCGTAGTTTCCCGCAATGTCCGACAGGGTCGCTTCCAGGAACTTGACTTTGTAGCTGTCCCCGGGCAGGGTATCCTGTGTGCCTTTGATGGCTTTTGTGATGAGTGCCATAGGGGTACTCCTCCCATTAAGTGTAAATAAGTACTTTGTAACCTTAATATTATAGAAAAAGCCGCCCCCCTTTTCAAGGGGAGCGGTCACTTTTGTCAAAGTTATTGGACTTGTAATACCTTGATGGTGTTGGAGGTGCCGGGACGGCCGTTGACGGAGCCGCCGGTGAGGACCACCGTGTCCCCTTCCTCCAGGTTCAGAGAGATGACCGTCTGCTGCATGGCCTCATAGAACATGACTTCCACAGACTCATACTCTTTGGACAGCATGGGGATGACACCCCAGCTGAGGTTCAGCTTCCGCCAGACTTTCTTGTCGGTGGTACGGCCCACAATGGGGATGGGGCAGCGGAAACGGCTGACCATGCGGGCGGTCTGACCGGACATAGAGGAGACCACCAGGGCTTTCGCGTCGGTGTCCACCGCCATTTGGCAGGCCGCGTGGGACACCGCGTCCATGGTGTTGTGGATTTTGAACCCGGTGCGATTGAAGTTTTTCTCAAAGTCAATGTGCTGTTCCGTGTTCTCGCAGGTCTCAGCCATGACCCGGACCGCTTCCACCGGATGTTTGCCGGCGGCGGTCTCTCCCGACAGGAGGACCGCCGAGGCTCCCTCGTAGACGGCGTTGGCCACGTCGGAGATCTCTGCCCGGGT
>JAFUZN010000151.1 GCA_017476565.1 Clostridia bacterium | reverse complement strand
CTGGAGACGGTTCTTCAAATTGTCGATGGTGTAAAGCCAGAGAGAGATCTCCAGCTGTTTTTTCTCTTCCGCCAGAACGAGGAACTGCTGGGCCTTTTCCGACTGGGTCTTCAGGGGGCCCACCCGGGCTTCCAGCTCTGCCAGTATATCGCGAAGACGGACCAGGTTTTCTTCCGCCCGGTCGAGGCGGCGCATGGCCTCCTGGCGGCGGTAACGGAAGTGGGAAATGCCCGCAGCCTCTTCCAGCATATCGCGGCGGTTCGACGACTTCGATGAAACCATGTCCGCGACCTTGCCCTGGGAGACCATGGAGTAGCCGTCCCGGCCGAGGCCTGTGTCCATAAAGAGTTCGTTGATGTCTTTGAGACGGACCTGCTCTCCGTTGATACGGTACTCCGACTCCCCGGAGCGAAAATAGCGTCTTGTGACAGAGACTTCCTTTTTGTCGTAGGGCAGGGAGCCGTCCGAGTTGTCAAGGCGCAGGGTTACTTCCGCATACCCGAGGGCCCGGCGTTTGTCCGTGCCACCGAAGATGACGTCTTCCATTTTGGAACCCCGCAGGTTCTTCGTGGACTGCTCCCCGAGGACCCAGCGGACCGCATCGGAAATATTCGATTTTCCGGAGCCGTTGGGGCCCACGACCGCCGTCATACCGCGGTCAAATTCCAGAACGGTCTTGTCCGGGAAGGACTTAAACCCCTGGAGTTCCAGTGCTTTTAAAACCATGTACGTGGTTCTCCTTTATTCGTTAGCGGTGCTATGGGTTCCGCGATAATTCTTTACGACAAACCCATCAACAGCAGTGCTTCCCGCGCTGCTTCCTGTTCGGCCTGCTTTTTTGTTCTGCCGATGCCCTTGCCGATGACATTGGAGTTCAGGTGGACTTCCACTTCGAACCGCTTGTCGTGGTCGGGCCCGGACTCTCCGGAGAGGACATAGGTCAGTTTCTCCTCCGGGTTCTTCTGGATGATCTCCTGCAGCTGGGTCTTGTAGTCCTTGAAGGTGATGGTCTTCTCCTCCACCGCCGTCATGACGAACCGCAGGACGAACTCCCGGGCGGGGTCGATGGACCCGTCGAGGTAGATGGCGGCAATGACCGCTTCGAAGGCATCGGACACGATGGACGCCCGCTCCCGGCCCCCGTTCTTCTCTTCCCCTTTCCCGAGGAGGAGGTAGGACCCGAGGTCGATCTGTTTCGCAAACTCAAAGAGGCTCTCCTCACAGACCGTGGAGGCCCGCAGTTTCGTGAGCCGGCCTTCAGGGATGTCCCGGAAGGCGTGGAAAAACTTGTCCGCCGTAATGAACCCGAGGACCGAGTCCCCCAGGAACTCGAGCCGTTCGTTGTACTTGTGCCCGGGCCCCTGCTCGTTAGCATAGGAGGAGTGGGTCAGGGCCGTCTCCAGAAGGGTCAGGTCCGAAAAAGTGTACTGCAGCTTCCCCTCCAGCTCGTGGAGGGCCGCTTCCCGTTCTTCCGTCAGTTTGGGCGATTTACTGCTCATTCGTCGGCACCCTCCTTCTTCGGAAGGTTCGCTTCAATGGTCTCAATGGCGCCGCTCTCCGCAAAGGTGATGGCCTGGCGGACAGCATTCTTGAAGGCCTCCTCTTTCGAAGACCCGTGGGCCTTGATGACCGGCTTCTGCACGCCCAGCAGCGGTGCGCCGCCGACGGCGTCGGCATCGAACTTCTGCTTGAGGTCTTTCAGGCCCCCCTTCAGAGCGAGGGCTGCCACTTTCGTTTTGGTAGAGGCATAGAACATCTCTTTGAGGTTCGAGAAGAGGGTCAGTGCCACCCCTTCATAAGTCTTGAGGAAAATGTTCCCCGTAAAGCCGTCCGCCACGACCACGTCCGCCACACAGGCGGGCACGTCCCGGGCTTCGGCATTCCCGATGAAGTTGATGTGCTCATTGGCTTCCAGGAGGGGGTACGCATGCTTTTGCAGGTCTGTCCCCTTCGCCGGCTCCACCCCAATGTTGAGAAGGCCGACTCTCGGGTTTTCAACGCCCATGACCTTTTCCATGAACACCGAACCCATGAGGGCAAAGACGTTCAGGGCCTCCGGAGTCAGTTCCGTGTTGGCGCCGCTGTCGAGGAGCATGAAGTGGCCCTTGTCCCCGGGCATGATGGTGGCAATGGCCGGGCGGCGAACGCCCTTCAGGCGCTTGACAAGAAATGTGGCGCCCACCACCAGGGCTCCGGTGGAGCCGGCGGAAACCAGTGCATCGCCCCTGCCCTCTGCCAGAGCCCGGCAGGCGACTCCCAGGGAACTGTTTTTATACTTCTTCAACAGCGCACGGGGGTCCGCCTCCATGGGGATGAACCCCTCAGCGGTCAGGATTTCCATGCCGGCAAGGTCGATGGCATTCTCTTTTGCACAGGCGCGGATGAGCTCCTCGTCTCCACAAAGCAGAATGTCACAGCCAAACTCCGCCTTCGCCGCAGCCGCGCCCTTCAAAATCTCCAAAGGCGCATTGTCGCCGCCAAAGGCATCGACGATGATCTTCATAAGTGACTCTCCTTAATTGTTGTCTAGCAAGCCGTTTTTTGGTTCCGCAAGCCGGCCAATGGGTTCCGCAGAAAAGTTTCCCCCGGGACTTGCCAAATCAATTTGCAAGCCGTTCTTTGGGTTCCGTCGAAAAAGGTTCGTCGACGACCTCCCCAGCCTAACCGTTCCCCCTGAAGGGGGCCCCTTCGCCCGGCCGCCGCCGAACGCTTTTTCTCCTCCCCGCGCAAAGCAGAGTGGAACGGCTTGCTTTTCTAATTTTCAAAAAACTCTAAACTTCTTTTAGCTAATGCTTCGTAGCGAAGCTTTTTGTCTTTGATGTGTTCTTCCAGCGGGGGGAGGACGCCGAAGTTGGCGCCCATGGGCTGGAATTCTTTGACGTCGGAGTTCGAGATGTACCGCGACAATGCGCCCATCATTGTGTAGTCGGGCAGCACCAGAGGCGCTTCGTCGCTCAGCGCCCGGGCGGCGTTGGCGCCGGCGAGGATGCCGCTCATGGCGGACTCCATGTAGCCTTCGACGCCGGTGATCTGGCCGGCGAAGTAGAGGCCGGGCACCGTGCGGAACTGAAAGTCCGCGTTCAGGAGCTCCGGGGAGTTGAGGAAGGTATTCCGGTGCATGACGCCATAGCGGAGGAACTCCGCGTGCTCCAGCCCCGGGATCATGGAGAAGACCCGCTTCTGTTCCGACCATTTGAGGTTCGTCTGGAAGCCCACCAGGTTGTACATGGCACCTTCGGTGGTCTCCTTCCGGAGCTGCAGAGCGGCCCAGGGCCGGTGCCCAGTGCGGGGGTCCGTGAGGCCCACGGGTTTCATGGGGCCGAAGCGGATGGTGTCATGGCCCCGTTTCGCCATGACTTCGATGGGCATGCAGCCTTCGTAGACGCCGCCTTTGTCGAAGTCGTGGAGCTCCGCCGACTCAGCGGTGACGAGGGCCTCATAGAAGGCCTCATACTCCTCTTTGTTCATGGGGCAGTTGATGTAGTCATCTTCCCCGCCCACGTCATACCGGGACTGGGCAAAGGCCTTCGTCATGTCGACGGAGTCCCCCGCCACAATGGGGGCGACGGCATCGTAAAAGTGGAGGGCG
>JAFUZN010000150.1 GCA_017476565.1 Clostridia bacterium | reverse complement strand
GGTAGGAGAAAGCGATGCTCCCCGGGAACATGACTTCCATGTGTTCGCAGACATAGGAGGCCGGCACTTTGCTGAGCTTCTCGCCGGGCTGCAAAACGATGCATCGCCAGAGAGCAGCGACCCCCATCTGTTCCAGGCGGTGTCGGTCTTCGGAATCTACCGGCATGTCGTCGAGGAGGCTCCGGTAGACTTTCCGCAGAACGCTGTGGTTCGAGCTCATGTACTGGGAGTGCTGCTTCATGGCCAGCATGAGGTAGTGGGCGTAGAGGCGGATGAGGGGTTCATCGCCGGGGGCATAGGGCCGGTTCTGGTATTCGACGGTCACGCTGCCGGCATACTCCTCAGAGTCGAAGAGGTTGTAGCTCAGCACGGAGTGTCCCAGAATGTCGATGTGGATAGGGTCCGTCTCATCGGTCCGCATGTCCGTTTCGTTGAGGAACTGGTTGAGGGTGGACATGCTCAGTTTTTCGCTCCCTTTTTCGTCCATCGCGATGTACTGGTGTCCCTCCGCATAGCCCGCTGTCGTCACGAAGCGGAACTCTGAGTCCAGCACCATGAGGGGGTTGCCGAAGAGGCGGGCGGTGTATTCCGTCATCTCCACGAGGTCTGCCGTGGTTTCAACGATCTGGTGCAGCCGGTCATACCACCGGCTGTATTTGTCATAAACGGCGGTGATCGCGTTCATGAGGGCAAAGGGGTCCGTCTTCTGCCGCAACTTGATGAGACAGCACCGGTCGAGGTAACTGGAAGCGACGGCGGCATTCCCCGAGCAGACGATGACACAGCCCTTCTCCATCTTCAGGTGCCGGGGGAACTGTTCTCCGGGCAGGAGGTAGAGGTGGTTCGCTTCCATGGGCTTGGAGGAGTCGAGGTAGAACTCCGGGCGCCGCAGGTTCAGCTCACTGGTGTGGAACCCCGACAGTTCGGCGGGGAATTCCGGGGACAGGTTTTCGTAAAGGATATCTGCGTTGAGTCTCATGAAAAAGCACTCCTTCATCCATTATCTAAACCTATTTTAACAAAAACCTTTTCTTGCCGAAAGTGACAGGAATTCCAAAGTTTTTCGGGGGTCCCCTACAAAATGTACGGGGGTACATCGCGAAAAGGGGACGGTTTGGAGGATGGGTCTTTTGAAGACCCCGGTTTATAGTGGGGACGACCGAAAACCTGACTGTAAAGGGAGGAAACTATTATGGCATTGAAACCTGTTATCCCCGAAGCAAAGGCAGTAGAGACCGCCTTCGGGAAACTTATCAACCAAAAAGAAGCTTATAACTTCGGCGTCCGGCACATTGCGGCTTTCTCCGCAAACCTGTTCCAGCTTATGCGCATTATCGAGCCCAGCTGGGAGAAACGGACCGCTGCTATCTCCGAGACCGCATACGGCTTCAACATGGCCGCCTGCTCCGGCGATGACCCGGACGACCCCTACATCCGCGCTTACTATGATGAATGGAACATTCCGGAATTCTGTGACAAGTCCGCCTGGCTCGGCGCCATCTGGGGCGACTCCGGCGACGAGTACGAGAACATGGCCGGCCGCGTCATCCAGTTCACCCATGACCGGGTGGAAAAAGAACTGGACACCTGCCCCTGGGACATTGTCGGTTCGGAAATGTGCAACATGACCACCGGTATGTTTACCGCTAACTTCGACCTGACTTCCCCCGGTCGGGAGAACGAAGTCCAGCTGAACATGTGTGAAGCCAGAGGCTGCGGTAACCGCCACTGCCGTGTCGTCGCCGAGCGGCGGGACGTCACCGGTCTTCCGAAACAGGGCTGGCTCGACCACCGCGGACAGGCCACCTTCCCGGTCCATGACACCCCGGAAGAGCGTACTGTCCCGGAAGGACAGATCCTCCGTAACGGCAAGTACACCAACGCCTTTGGCGAAGAAAAGTCCTTCGACTGGACCTACAACTGGGTCATGTCCATGGGCTGGGTCTGGTCTATTCAGTTCCCCCTGGTGGCCATGGGCGATATGTGTGAAGATGACGAAGAGTTTGAAAGACTCCTGAAGATCGTCTTTGCCACCGCCGGCAAGAATGAATTCATCGACCCCTCTTCCTATGAAGGGGTCCGGGACTTCCTGGGCGTGCCCCAGAATATTGGAAAAGTGGACTCCCGGATTATGGGGGCTTACATTAAGACCCTTCTGGACTGCCAACTGGTGCCCTGCGAGTTTACGGCTTTCGAAAAAGACGAAACCCGCATCCACTGCGACTGTGACGACTTCGTGGGCCGCTATGAAATGGCTCCCCTCGATGAACTCGTCGTCGGTTATGAAGCTCAGTGGAACAGCGCGGTCAAGACCCTTCTGAGCCCGGAATTCTCCGTCTGGTTCGAAGGCGTCGACACCGAGGACATGGAAATCGTCATCGGCAAAAAGATCGACAACCGGATGATTTAAAGGAGGGCGAAAACAATGTTATTCAGAGAAGATAAAGTAGCAAGAGCGGACGCCGAATCGGTCCGCAAAAACGTCGGCTGGTACTGCTGGACCCACGACCTTGTGGAAGTGCGGGGCAAAGACGCCCATGAACTCCTCGACTACATTTGTGTCAACGTCATCTCCGAAACCGTCGGGGTCAGTAAGTACACCACCATGCTGGACGACAACGGCAAGATCCTCGATGACACCATCGTGACCTGTATGGCCGAAAACGTTTACTGGGTCTCCACCCTGTACGGCCCGAAGTTCCAGCCCCTCATCGAAAAGTATGCGGAAGGCAAAGAAGTCGAGTGGGAAGACCTCACCGAAGTCATCGGCATGTATGCCGTCCAGGGCCCGAACTCCCTTGCCATGTTGAACAGCATGCTGGAAACTCCCATTGATGACATGAAGCGCTTCCGTATGGCAGACAACAAGATCGGCGACCTGCCGGTCCGCGTCCACCGCTCCGGCTTCACCGGAGAAAACGGCTATGAAGTCTATGTCAAGAGAGAAGAGCTCCCGCAGCTCCACGACCTTCTGGAAAAGACCTCTCCGGAATTCGACGCGAGAGAACTCCAAACCCTGGAAGTTTACGTCCGCTCCCTGCCCATGGAAAAGGGCATGGCTCTGAAGCAGGACATGCAGGGCCTGACCCCCGCGGAAGCCGGCCTTGGCTGGTCCGTCCACATGGAAAAAGACTTCCACGGAAAAGAAGCTCTGGAGACTTACGATGAGCAGTACAAGCTCATCGGCATCGTCCTCGATGAAGGCCGAGAGTCCTATGAGGACATCGCTCAGAACGAAGTGCTCTGCCACAAAGGTGTCCAGTGCGGCATTGTCCGTCAGATGATCTACGGCTACACGGTGGAACAGAATATCGGCTTTGCTATCGTCGACAAGAAGTTCGCCGTGCCCGGTACGGTCCTGACCGCCGGCCCGAACTTTGCCAAAGTCGTCGTCGCAGAAGACAAGAAATTCCTTGCGTAAATCGCGGATAGAAACAGGAGAGAACATTATGGCTTACGACATCACTACCCCCGCTGCCCAGATGCTCCTGGGCGACCTCAACGACATGCCTTCCCTCGAAGACGTCTTCTACGTCAAAGGCAAGACCGCCATCGTCACCGGCGGCTCCTCGGGCCTCGGCTTCAACGTCACGGCCCGGCTGCTCCAGGGCGGCGCCAACGTGGTCATGGCTTCCTTCAATGAAGCGGAAGAGAACAACGCTTGCGGCGTTCTGGAAGCGAAGGGCTTCGGCCCTG
>JAFUZN010000149.1 GCA_017476565.1 Clostridia bacterium | reverse complement strand
GTGATGAACCGGGAACCCTGGCTGCCGATCTCGATGATGCTGCCGGCCTTCGGGACGAGAAAGCGCACTCCTTCCACGATAGCGGGAATGTCCCCCAAAGTCTCCAGGCCCCGGAGCATGATGCTGTTGGCTCCGGTGACGGTCACTGGGAGAGGTCCTTCCGATGGCAGCTCTTCAAGACCTTCGAGCAGAGTCTCCAAAACGAGGCCGTAGTGGGTCGCTGACCAGAGGCGTTCGATGACAGGGTCCGCCTCCCCTTCCGAAGAGAGGACCGCCAGTTTGACGGTAGACGTACCAAGGTCGATTCCAAGGGTTTTCATAGCGTTCTTCTTTCTATGATGTTGCAACGGCAACATAAGTTTGCTACAATGACTTTGTAAGGGTTAGCTTTTGCTAACCAAAAGCATTATAACGACCGCTTTTCTTTCCTTCCGTTGCACTTGCAACAGAGCACTCAGAAAGGACAACACTATGACTATTTCTCCGGAGCAACTGGAACACATCGCCATTTTCCGGAACATCCCAAAGGAAGAGCTTCCGGGGCTCTTAAAGTTGTTAAACGGCTTACCCAGGCGCTTTTTTAAGGGAGAAACCATTTATAACCAGGGGCAGGTCCAACGCATGTCCGGCATTGTCCTGTCCGGCACGGCAGAGTTGCATTTCTGCGACGAAAACTTCAATCTCGTGAACCTCATCCATTTGAAAGAAGGGGAAGTCTTCGGCGCCGCCATGACCCTCACCGGGAAGACCTCCAGTCCCATGGAGCTCCTGGCCCTCTCTGACTGTGACATCCTCTTTCTGGACTTCACCGTCCTTTTAGGCGGGGCCACCGCGACCCTCTCCCCGGCCGCTCATCAATTGACCGTGAACCTCATGCAGGAGTTTGCCCGCCGGCTCCAGTTTTTGAACCTCCGGGTCCGCATTCTGAGTCAGCGACGGCTCCGGGACAAGATCAAAGTCTACCTGCAGACGCTGCCCCACACCGAGGAAGGGCTCATCCACCTGCCCATGAATCGGAACAAGCTGGCAGATTTCCTCTATGCAGACCGCAGTGCCCTCTCCCGGGAACTCAGCCGCATGCAGGAGGAGGGCATTCTCGAAGTCAAAGGCCGCGATCTGCGTCTCAGGGACTTGACGTTTTTGTTAAATTGAGCCGTTCTTTTTCTACAGTCTTGTCAATTGTCAGGGGTTTCTCTCCTGTGGTATCCTGAAGGCGAAGACCGTTGTTAACTCTTTAACAACTTTGAAGTTTCTCCGTTTTGGATCTTTTATTGAGGTGATTTCTTATGAGTAAGATCATTGTCGTCGGCGGAAACCACGCCGGCACCGCTGCTGTCAACACCATTCTCGAGAACTACCCCGGCAACGAGGTCACTGTCATCGAAGCCAATACCAACACCAGCTTCCTCGGCTGCGGCATGGCCATGTGGATCGGTAACCAGACCGTCGGCGCTCCCGAATCTCTGTTCTATTCGAGCCCCGAGAAACTCGGCGCTGCCGGAGCAAAGGTCTATGTCTGCACCGAAGTGACAAACATCGACTTTGAAAACAAGACGGTCACCTTTGCCCCCTCGGAGAGAGCGACCGCAGACTCCCCCGGCGCCTCCGGCACCGAGAGCTATGACAAGCTCATCCTCTCCACCGGCTCCCTGCCCATCATCCCGAACCTGCCCGGCAAGGACCTCGAAAACGTCCAGCAGGTCAAACTCTATCAGGATGCCCAGGTCGTCATCGACAAACTGGAGGCGAACCCGGACATCAAGCACGTGACCGTCGTCGGCGCCGGCTACATCGGAGTCGAACTGGCGGAAGCCTTCCAGCGCCACGGCAAGGACGTTGCCGTAGTCGATATTGCCCCCACCTGTCTTGCAGGCTACTATGACACGGAGTTCTCCGCCCTCATGGCGAAAAACCTTCAGGACCACGGCCTCGACTGTAAGTTCGGCCAGGCCGTAGAGGAGATCCTCGGAGACGGCACCAAGGTCACAGGCATCAAGACCGACAAAGAGGAGTTCGCCACCGACATGGTCATCCTCGCCATCGGCTTCCGTCCCAACAACGCCCTCGGGAAAGACCACCTGGAGCTGTTCCGCAACGGCGCCTACCTTGTCAACAAGAACCAGCAGACCTCCGACCCGGATGTCTATGCAGTGGGCGACTGCGCCACGGTCTATGACAACGCCATCCGCGATGTAAACTACATCGCCCTTGCCACCAACGCAGTCCGCTCCGGCATCGTCGCCGCCCACAATGTCTGCGGCACGCCTCTCGAGTCCGCCGGCGTCCAGGGTTCCAACGGCATCTGCATTTTCGGCTACAAGCTGATCTCCACCGGCATCACCCTGGCAAAGGCCGAGAAATTCGGCATCGACGCCCTCGCCACCGACTTCGAAGACTGGCAGAAACCCGGGTTCATCCCGGAAAATGAGATGGTCAAGTTCCGCATCGTCTACGAGAAGAGCTCCCGTCGCATCCTCGGCATGCAGTGCGCTTCCACCTATGATATGTCGAACCTCAACCACATGTTCTCCCTGGCCATCCAGGAGGGCATCACCATCGACAAGCTGAAACTCCTCGACATTTTCTTCCTGCCCCACTTCAACCAGCCCTACAACTACATCACCATGGCTGCCCTCGGAGCAGAATAAGAAATAAACGAAAAAAGCGGTTGCTTTCGCAACCGCTTTTTCTTTTGTCCCGGCGTATACTCCCTTTGAAGTTTTGGAAAACCCTTTTCACTTTAGAAAGGAAGCACAATATGGAAATCCTCAAAAACATTGAACGCAGCACCGTCGTCACTTTGAAAGACATGGTCCCTTACGGAGAAAAGGAAGTCGTCAGCCGCACCCTCAGTATGACCGACGGGGCCGGCGTCACCCTCTTCGCCTTCGATGCCGGCGAAGGCATCTCCACCCATGCCGCCGGTGGCGACGCCCTGGTCCAGGTCCTGGAAGGCACCGGCGAATTCACCATCGACGGAGTCCCGCACCTCGTAAAAGAAGGCGAATCCATCGTCATGCCCGTGGGCATCCCCCACGCCGTCCACGCCCCGGAGCGCATCAAAATGCTCCTCACCGTGGTCTTCCCCGCCGGTGGCCCGCTGAAATAAGAAAAACAAAGACCACAGCGTTTGCTGTGGTCTTTGTTTTACGTGGGTGCAGGGGGGGGACTTGAACCCCCGACCTCCGGGTTATGAGCCCGAC
>JAFUZN010000148.1 GCA_017476565.1 Clostridia bacterium | reverse complement strand
GCCGGCATCCTCGGCTACCTGGCACTCATCGCCATTGCCTTCCTGACCCCCATGAGCAACATCTACCTTCTGCTCATCCCCGGGTTCCTCATCTTTGCCGCCAACGGCATCCTTACCGTACTCGTCACGGTCTTCCTCGCGAACACCGTCGACTACGGCGAACTGCAAAACGGCACCCGCGATGAAAGCGTCGTCTTCTCCATGCAGACTTTCGTGGTCAAACTGGCCAGCGGCATCGCTGCTCTGGCAGCATCTCTGACCCTGCAGATCAACCATATCCAGAAAGATGGGACCGATGCAGACTCCGCTGCGGTCATCATCGACCAGGCAGCCCGAAACGGTCTGCGCATTTCCATGACGGTCATCCCCATCGTCCTTCTGGCCATCGCTATTGCGATCTTTGCTAAGAAATTTATCCTGACGGAAGAAAAAGTCGCGGAGATCACCGAAGAACTCCACGAGAGACGTCAGGGTCCGGAAGAAGTGAACTAAATGCCGATCAAGATCCCAAACGATTTACCTGCGGCGCGGGTACTGAAGAGTGAGAACATCTTTGTCATGAAGGAGACCCGGGCGAACACCCAGGCCATCCGTCCCCTGCACATCCTCCTCCTCAACCTGATGCCGAAGAAAATAGAGACCGAGACCCAGCTCTCCCGGCTGCTGGGCAATACGCCCATCCAGATCGAACTGGAACTCATGATGACCCAGTCCCACAAGAGCACCCATACGCCGGAAGACCATATGCTGGCCTTCTATAAGACCTTCGATGAGGTCAAGGACCGGAATTTCGACGGTCTCATCATCACCGGAGCTCCGGTAGAGCAGATGCCCTTCGAAGAGGTGGACTACTGGGAAGAACTCTGTGAGATCATGGAGTGGAGTACGACCCATGTCTACTCCACCTTCCACCTGTGCTGGGGTGCCTTTGCCGGTCTTTACTACCACTACGGTGTCCCGAAACACGACCTGCCGGCCAAACTCTTTGGGGTCTACCCCCATACGGTCGACAAGAAGAATTCGATGCTCTTCCGGGGCTTCGATGACGTCTTCATGGTCCCCCAGTCCCGGCATACCACCATTTGGCGGGAAGAGATCGAACAGGTTCCGGAACTCAAAGTTTTGTCCTCTTCCGAGGAAGCCGGGGTCTTCGCCGTCTCCACGAAACATGGCCGGCAGATCTTCATCACCGGTCACACGGAGTACGACGCCGATACTCTTTACAATGAGTACAAGCGGGATCTGGACGCCGGACTCCCCATCGAGAAACCGGTGAACTACTTCCCGAACGATCGGGTCACCCGGCACCCGCCGGTCACCTGGCGGTCCTCCGCCAACCTCCTCTACTCGAACTGGATCAATTACTTCGTGTACCAGGAGACCCCCTACGACCTGACCGAAATCGTCACCATCGCCGAGAAAAAGATCAAGAAATAATCATTAAACTGCCGCATTTCTGCGGCAGTTTTTTATATCCCAAGCAGCGGCATCGTTCTACTCCGGTATGGCACTGGCTGCGCCCTCCACACAGCGGCATGGGGCAAACAACAGGCGCAAGGGGCGCTGTGCGCCCTTGCACCTGCAAGTACTATGAGCAGAGGGGGCTCGGTTCGGCGATTTGACATGCGGGACCAGTGCGAATGGCGAAGAATAGTGAGAACACCCAAAAACCCATACAAAACGCCTGACATCAAGCGTTTTGTATGGGTTTTCTCGCTATTATTAGCCTTTTCTCGAGCGTGAAATCATACAAATCCGGGAGCTCTTAGGGATTTGTATGGATGAAAATTCTCTTTTTCTTGAAAAAAATCACACAAATCGAGAGGGGAAGAGGCCTTTTGTATGGTTTTCAGCCGGGAGAGAAGTTCAGCAGAGTGGCAAGGGCGGCGCCGTGGGTTCCGGGCTGGAGAGCCTGGGGCTCGTGGGCCGCGAACCTCCGCCTGCAGCCCTCTGCGTCGAAGGGGTGCGCGGGCGCAATAGAGACCTGGCTGGAGTCAGCCAGGTCCTGTGCTCACTATTCTGATAAAGGGTAGAGGCCGAGTTCTTTTAGTTTGTCCCGGAGGGCCAGGAAGTCGTCGAAGGCGTCGGCTTTCTGGGGTGGGTTTCGAAGGAGGGCGGCGGGGTGGAAGGTGCCCATCATGAGGGTCCCTTTTTTGTCGATGAACTGGCCGTGCTGCCGGGTGACCCGGAACTCCGGGTCGATGAGTTTCTGGGCGGCAATGCGTCCGAGGCAGACGATGACTTTCGGCCGAAGGACCCGTACCTGTTCCCGAAGCCACTGGAGGCAGATGTCCTGTTCATCCGGCTGAGGGTCCCGGTTCTGAGGCGGCCGGCATTTGACAATGTTGGCGATGTAAACGCCGTGCTCCCGGTCCAGGTCGATGGCCGCCAGGTACTTGTCGAGGAGCTGGCCGGAGGGGCCGACGAAGGGTTCCCCCTGCTGGTCCTCCTGGTAACCGGGGCCTTCTCCGACGAAGAGGACGTCTGCCTTCGGGTCCCCGACCCCGAAAACCAGGTTCGTGCGCCCGGACGCCAAACGACAGCGGTCGCAGCCCGCACAGGCGGCGGACAGGGCTTCTATGGACTCGTACACCGGCGAACCCTCCTCTCCTCACAGTATAGAGAAATTCTAACACAGGGAGGTTGGTCCGGTAAAGGGATGTGTGCTATACTATCGGCATAAAAACACGCAAAACGAGGTGACTTTCATGAGACATCAGCGTTTGAAAGAACGCCGGGAGGAGCGGGAAGCAGAGGCCTGGGACAACCTGGTCAAAGACCTGCACCCGGAGGCCGAAGAGACTCCGAAGCGACCGTCCCGGGAGGAACTGAGAAACAATCCCTACCAGTTCCGAGAGATGCTGAAACAGGCGTTCTCACTGAGAGACGATACCGCAGATTACGAGGTGATCACACAACGACTGGATGCCGGCGGGCGGGTCAGTGGCATGAACCTTTCCATCCTGTTCTTCGCCATTCTGATCGCTTCCATCGGGCTCAATACCAATTCGACGGCAGTCATCATTGGCGCCATGCTCATTTCACCTCTCATGGGGACCATTCAGCTGATGGGCCTCGGCATAGCCACTGTGGACATGCACAAGTTTCGGCGCGCCATCACGGGGTTCCTGTTCCAGGTCATTACGGCCCTGGTGACTTCCACCCTTTATTTTCTCATTTCCCCGGTGAAAGAGGCGACTCGCGAACTGCTGGCCCGGACCTCCCCCAGTGTGTTCGACATCCTCATTGCCACTTTCGGCGGACTGGCGGGCATCATCGCCCTCACCCGGAAAGACACGACCAGCAACGTCATCCCCGGCGTAGCCATTGCCACGGCCCTCATGCCGCCCCTCTGTACGGCGGGCTTCGCTCTGGCGGGGGCTCACTGGGACATGC
>JAFUZN010000010.1 GCA_017476565.1 Clostridia bacterium | reverse complement strand
TGCTGTGCTGTCATATATGCTTTTGTAGGTGGCTGGCCCCGGCAGGCGTTGACCGCGCCCACAGGCGACGCGAAGCTAGTACACCGTAGCCCTGCTGTCAACCCCAAGCTGGCCTCAGTATAATTGCAATGTAGTGCACAAGAAATTGTTTCATTTTAGGGGTTGCTTTATAAAAATGAATTGTGTACAATCTAATTGTTGAAAGAACCATAACCCTATTTCGAGTTTTAAGGAGGAGACCATTATGGCATCCATTTACGATTTCACGCTCAAGACCGGTCTTGGTGATGACTACGACCTCGCTCAACACAAGGGCAAAGTCCTGCTCATCGTCAACACCGCCACCGGCTGCGGCTTCACGCCCCACTACGAGCCCATTGAGGCGATGTATGAGAAGTACCCCGAGCAGGGCCTCGAAGTCATCGACGTCCCCTGCAACCAGTTCAAGGACCAGGCCCCCGGCACTGACGAGGAGATCGCGTCCTTCTGCCGGATGCGGTACAACACCCAGTTCCCCCAGATGAAGAAGTCTGACGTCAACGGCGAAAACGAGCTGCCCCTTTACACCTTCCTCAAGAGCCAGAAGGGCTTCGAAGGTTTTGGCCTCGGCGCCACTGCGGTCAAGATGGGAAGCCTGCTCAAGTCCATTGACCCCGACTACAAGAACAACGCGGACATCAAGTGGAACTTCACGAAGTTCGTCGTCGACCGGGACGGCAACGTGGTCGCCCGCTTCGAGCCCACGGCCGACATGAAGAAAGTCGAAGAGTGTGTCGCCTCTCTTCTGTAAACGGAACGAAAAAAGAGCTTACGGTGCATGCCGTAAGCTCTTTTTTTGGAGTTCGTCAGGCCAGGTAGACGAGGTAGGTGTTGCCGGTGGGGAACACTTTGAGGCCTTCCGCCGTCTTTTTCCTGACGGCAAGGCAGGTGCTTTCCGTGCTGACCGGCAGCAAAATGCCGTTGGTGGTCAGGTACTCTTCCGCCGCCAGGCAGTAACCGGTGACGGTCTCGGCGTCCCGGGCAGAAGCGGCCCGGCGGAGGAGTTCATCGTATTCGTCGCTGGCAAGGCGGCACAGGTTCGCGTCGGTCTCCCCGGAGAACTGCCGGAGAACGCCGATGGCGGTGAGTTCCGTACAGCGCAGGGGCGCGTAGGCCACGTCATACTGGCCGGCGATGAGCGCCCTTTGGAGTTCCGCCTCCGTGTCCCGGGTGTCGACCGTGACGGAGAGGTTCGTCCCAAAGACCTTCTGCCAGTTCTGGACGAGGGACTTTGCGGTATTCTTGTCCTCCGAAAGACAGAGGAACTTGATGGTAAAGGAAGTGGGGGCCGGTTCGTCCTGGGTGGCCGCCGCTTCGAACTTTTCAGTGGCGGCAGCGTAGTACTTCTTTGCTTTTTTCAGGTTGAAGGAGGTCCCCTTGGCTTTGCCGGCAGTGAGCCGATACATGGTGCCGCTGACGGCGTTGCAGACTTCCGGGACAATGCCCTCTGCCCCTTTGGCACCCTCGGCGACCAAGGATGAGACATCGGTGGCAGAGGCCAGGGCGAGCCGCAGGTCTTCATTACCGGAAAAGTCGCTCTCCAGGTTGAAGAGGACCGTGTTCACAATGGTGGAGTAGTCGGTGACTTCAAAGATCCGAGGCAGGGTCTCGGCAGCACCGGCGCTGAGGACCGCGCCGTCCAAAGTCCCTTCATCGGAAGTGAGGTCTGCGAGAATATCCTTCGCCGAAGACCCGTCTTCCACGTTCTCTACTCCCAGCACCAGAGTACAGGAGTCGACCGACCCGGGGGTGAGCCCCTGGTAGCTCTCGTTCTTCTTCATAGTGACGGAGCTGCCGCTGCTGTCCATAGAGGAAAGGTAATAGGGACCGTTGCAGAGGAGCAGAGAGGCGGTGAGCCCATAGCGGCCGGCGGTCTTCGAGAAGAAGGTCCGGTTGCAGGGCATGGCGCAGGGGGAGCCAAGGGCCGTCAGGAAGTTGCCGTCAGGAGCCGAGAGTTTGATGCGGACGGTCGAGTCGTCGAGGGCCTGGACCCCCAGTTCGGCGGAGCTCAGTTCTCCGGCGTTGACGGCGGGCGCATTGACGATGCCGAACAGTCGCGATGCACCGGGAGCATTCGTGTCCTTCGCCACCGCCCGCTGGAGACCGAAGACAAAGTCGTCGGCTGTCATGGCGGTGTCGAAGCCCAGAATGAAGTCTTCTCCGAGGGGGTTCTTCGAAGCGGCCTCTTTGCTGTCTGCATCGGGGACGTGCCAGCGAAGACCGCCCCGGAGGATGAAGGTGTAGGTCAGCCCATCGTCGGAAATGCTCCAGTGGTCCGCGGCACCGGGTTGTACGTTACCGTTTTCATCGATGCGCACGAGGCCTTCATAACAGTTCGCCGCGACTGTGGACAGGGCCACAGTGTCGGACAGGACCGGGTCGCAGCTGGAAGGGATGCTGTCGACCGGCAGCGTCAGGGCTGTCTCTTCCGGAGCGCAGGCCGCCAGGACCAGGCAGCACAAAACCAGGCTGAGAACGCATGATAACACTTTTTTCCACATGGATGAGGGGCTCCTCTCGACTCTTTCAAAAACTAGTATCATTCTACCATAGGGCCACCTTGAAAGAAAGCAAAGAAAGGCAAAGGGGAAAGAGAAAATCCGCCGGACTATTTGTTGAAATGACTTCTCGCTTTATGTATAATTACACTGTATATGTATATCATCTCCCGGAGAAAATGAGGAGGAATCGAAATGGAATATGAACTGAGTATCAAGAAGATGACCCTGCGCGAGCAGATCAGCTTCCTTTCCGGAAAGGACTTCTGGCACACCGCTTCTGTCGACCGTCTGGCCATCCCGTCGGTCATGGTTTCGGACGGCCCCACCGGCCTTCGGAAATCCAAGGGTCTTAGTACCATCAGGGCCATCTGCTTCCCGTCTGCCGCCGCAGTCGCCAGCGCCTGGGACAAAGAAGAGTCCTATCGCTTTGGCCAGAAGCTGGGCGATGAATGCCGTGCAGAGCGGCTCGCAGTCCTGCTGGGCCCCGGCATCTGCATCAAGCGCTCTCCCCTTTGCGGCCGGAACTTCGAATACTATTCGGAAGACCCGTTCCTGGCCGGCACCCTGGCCGCCAATTACATCAACGGGGTCCAGTCCAAAGGCGTCGGCACTTCCCTGAAGCATTTCGCTGCCAACAGCACGGAAGACTTCCGCTTCAAAGCAGATTCCATCGTCGACGAGAGAGCACTCCGGGAAATCTATCTCCGCGGCTTTGAGATCGCCGTCCGGCAGGCACAGCCCTGGACCGTCATGATGGCCTACAACAAAGTCAACGGCACTTACTGCACTGAAAACAGCCACCTCATGCAGGACATCCTGCGGGGCGAGTGGGGCTTCGAAGGCCTGACCGTCAGCGACTGGTTTGCCTGTGCCGACCGCGTGAGCGCCCTGAAAGCCGGCCTCGACCTCGAAATGCCCGGCTCCGGCTATTACAGCACGGACAAAGTGGCCAAGGCTTACAGAAAAGGCGAAGTCTCCGAAGAAGAGATCTTGACCTCTGCCCGCCGCGTCCTGCACCTCATGGACAAAGCTAACGAAGGCGCCCACGAAGTGGCTCCCACCTGGGACAAATATGCGGACCACGACTACGCCATCGAACTTGCGAAGAAGTGCCCCGTCCTTCTGAAGAACGACAAGGACCTTCTCCCCTTCGACCGGAAAGACAACATCGCCATCATCGGCGCCCGTGCCAAGAAGCCCCTCGTTCAGGGCGGCGGCTCTGCACACATCAATGCCTTCCGGGTGGAAGACCCCTG
>JAFUZN010000147.1 GCA_017476565.1 Clostridia bacterium | reverse complement strand
GGTCTTGACACTTTCTTTTCTTGCTGTGGGGGCTGGACAAGAGCCGGAAAGGCAGGGTCTGCGCTTCCGGCTCCAAGAAATCATGTTGAGGGCACGGGATGTTAGAAACAAAAATGAGTCCGCGTCACGTTAGTGACACGGCCCCTTAATTATTGGTTTTATTGTTATCTTCTGGTGCGCCAGTAGCTGCGGGAGCGGTGGCGGCGGCGGGATTCCCGGCGGCGCTGCAGGGAGGACCTGCGGCCCCGAACCAGTTCCGTGTTCAAGCCGCGGAGGGTTCCGCCTCCTTCGATGTCGTGCTGAATGCGGATCATGTTAAGATTCGAGTCCTTCTGCTGTTTCTTTCGGACCCTCCGCCAGACGAGGAGGCCGATGAGCAGGAGAAGGAGCAGAAGCGCCGCAATGCGCACGCTCCAGTACCCGAAGCCCTTCTTCACGTAGTACCAGATGGTGGCGGGCCAGCTGCGGTGGACCTCTTCCGAAGCGGCCAGGTCTACCGTAGTCAGTTCTTCTCCGGCATAGAGGACTTTGGCCTTGCCGACTTTGTCGCCGGGCTTGATGGGTGCCAGGACTTCTTCCGGCAGAGACTCGGGGATGAGTTCGATGGAGATGCCCGAAGAGTCGATGGCCGTCGGGATGAGGGCCTGGACTTCCTGTGCAGGGACCAGGGTGACCTTGTCCTTCTTCCGCCCGAGTTTGACGTCGACGGCCGTGACCTTGTCTTTCGGCGTGGCGATGGGCGTCAGTTTGATGTTATCGAACACCCATTTGTAGGCCCGAATGGTCTCGTTTAAAGCTGTGTTTCCGCCGGAATAGGTCCGGTTCTTCCAGCCTTCGGCACCCTGAATGACTATAGTCATGTAGGTATAGCCGTTCTGAGAGGCATAGGAGGCAAGG
Source organism: Clostridia bacterium (assembly GCA_017476565.1). Classification (GTDB taxonomy): domain Bacteria; phylum Bacillota; class Clostridia; order Oscillospirales; family Acutalibacteraceae; genus RUG420. The sequence goes on along the minus strand of JAFUZN010000147.1, from coordinate 5,679 downwards.
CAGTAACCCGCTTCCGCCGTCGTGCCGGTCTTGATGCCAAGGCAGGGCGCATAGCTGTAATAAGAGCCTGCCGTGAGCAGTGAGTTTGTGTTGTTATAAGAGGTGGCGTCCCGCTTGTTGGTCGCCTCCATGTTGTAGACCGCCGTGCCGACGATCTTGGTGAAGGTCTCATTCTTCAGAGCCGCCCGGATGAGGGTGGCAAGGTCTTTCGCCGTCGTGTAGTGGCCTTCGGCGTCAAGACCGTGGGGGTTCACATAATGGGTGTCTTTACACCCGAGTTTCGCGGCATAGGCGTTCATCGCCTCCACGAACTTCGGTGTGGAACCGCTGACTTCATGGGCCAGGATGATAGCCGCCTCATTGGCACTGTGGACCATGAGCAGGTAGAGCAGCTGTTCCATCGTCAGTTCCTCGCCGTCGACGAGGCCCGCGGTCGAACTGTTGGTGCCTTTCAGTTCATCGAGTTCTTCCTGGGTAACGGTGCAGACCCGCTGCAGGTCGTCCACTTTACTCAGGACCACCATGGCCGTTGTGATTTTCGTGAGTGACGCCATGGGCGTCTTCTTGTCCGCGTTCTTGTTGAAAATGACCGTTCCCTGGTCAAGGCTCTCCATGTAGACGATATCGGAGGTGAATTCCACTTCCGCGTTATAGGCCGCGTGGGCAGGGAGGATGGGAGTGAGAGCCACAAGAAGCGCAAAAAGTAACGGGAGGATCAGGGACTTTTTTAACGCTTTTTCCATAGACAACGCCCTCCGGAATATTGTATTATTAACGAAGTATTATAAGTATAGCAGAAAATTCACAAAAGAAAAGCAAAGAAAACAGACTTTTGGAGGGACTTCCTTTGGTATATGTGACCGGAGACATGCATGGAGACTTCGAGCGCTTCAAGCTGCCTGCCATGAAAAAGCTCAAGAAGGGCGATACACTCATCATCTGCGGAGACTTCGGCTTCCTTTGGGACGGTTCGAAGGAAGAGGAGAAGGTCCTCGAGAAGCTCGGTGAGAAGAAATTCAACATCTGCTTCGTCGAGGGCACCCACGAAAACTTCGAGATGCTGAACAGCTACCCCGTCAGCGAATGGAACGGGGGCAAAGTCCACCACATCCTCGGCAGTGTCTACCACCTCATGAGAGGGCAGATCTTCAATATTGACGGACTGCGCATCTTTACGATGGGCGGCGGTGAGAGCCCCGACGTGGACATCCGCATCGCCAACGACACCTGGTACCCGGAGGAGAGCCCCTCTCAGCAGGAGCTCATCGAGGGGGCGGAATTCATGGCCACCTACAACAACATTGTGGACATCGTCATCACCCACGAGCCCTCGGCAAAGGTGAAGGAATTCCTGCAAATGCAGTTCACCGAAAAGTCCCGGGTCACCCTCCTCAACACCTACTTTGAAGAGCTGGCCGGCGCCGTCGACTACCGGAAATGGTACTTTGGCAGCCTGCACATGGACAAGCACATTTCCGCGACCCAGGTTGCCGTCTTCACGAACGTGCTGGAAGCCTGGACCGGAAAGGCGATTTAACACAACAAAAATGACGCCCCGCGGCTACTGCCGCGGGGCGCTTTGTCGTTTCAGGTCAAAGGGCTGCCAGAATGACGTCCGCCATCTGCCGGTGTCCGGCAGGAGTCGGGTGGTTGTCGTTCAGGTAGCCGGGGGAATTCCGGTCGCAGAAGAGGGTGTCGATGTGTTCCATCTTCACGTAGGTGTAGCCGTTCCCCGCCGCGGCGCCGGCCGCATGGCTGTTGAACAGGTCGATGAGGGGCGTGACCAGAGCGCCGATGTCTACAGGGAGCGCACCCTTGAGGAAGGCATCCTGCGCGGCGTTATAATAGCCGACGACCAGGAGCTTTGCGGTCGGGTTCAGTTCTTTGATCTTCGTCACAATGGCGTTGAAGTTCTCGATGTACTGCCGGTAAAAGCCGAGGAGCAGAGTGGAGACCTGGGCCATGTAGGAGTAGTTGTCCACCAGCTGGTAGGCATTGTTCAGCATGTTGCACCAGTTGGCCTGGGGGTCGTTGGTGAGGCCGTAGAGAATGGACCCGAGAAGACCGGCATTCTCCAGCTGGACATTGTCGAGAATGCCCGAGGGGATGGTCAGGTCGTTGATGCCAATGCCAAGGGTGATGACGTCGGCTTCCTGAATGTGCTGTTTATACTCTTTGCGGACCTTGGCAAGACCGGTGGGGTCCACCGTGCGGTAGTTGTCCGTAGTGGGGACCCGCCAACCGACGGCAATGTCCCCGGCGTAGTCGTCACAGAGAAGGTACCGCAGGTCGTGGGACCGCAGACCGATGTGGGCGTCCTGATGGATGACGTCCGCCCCGAGGGCAGCTCCCACATACTCCGGGTAAGAGCCCCGGACGGTCGGCCACTGGGCATCCCACTTGGAAGCTTCCCAGAAGCCGTCGAGGGAATACCCCGCCGCGATGGAATCTCCCAGGACGGTATAGACGACCTGCTTGTCGTTATTGTAGTCGTACTTTTTGTTGTAGGCAAAAGCCACAATGCTGCAACTGAGGACCATAGCCACCGCGAGGAGCAGGGCCAGCAGCTTCTTTGTGTTTCTCATAAGGGTCTCCTTGTCGCCTTTGAAGTTTCATTTCTTATTAATATTATAACAGAACTCGGTCAGAAGATACACCTTTCCCTCAGAGGTTTTTCCTTCCCTTGCAGTTTCCGTTCCTTCATGCTATAATGCAAAAGAATTTATACGCGTATAAAAGAAAGGAGAATGTCCCATGTCTGACACGGTCAAAGACATCATTGCCCTTGTTATCCTGCTGGCCATCATGCTGTTCTTCGTCAAAGGTCTCCCCGCCCTCATGGGCGGCGCCCAGGACGCCAACGGGAACCCCCTGACCATTTCGACGAGCATCGTCTACGAACTGCCGGCCGAATAAACTTCACCAAAAATTGCCACCTGCTTTGCAGGTGGCAATTTTTATTTCATCATGCTTTTTTTACACCGAGAACGGCCGCTTCCCCGTTGATCTTCCACTCTTTGGAGAGGGAAACGCCGGGAACGCTGGCTTCGTCGGCGAAGAGGGTGGAATCTACCGCAATGCCGTCTGCCAGTACGTCTTTCTGTACGGTGGCAGCGTTGTCGGCCACCACGTTTTTCACGACGTCAGAGCCGGCAACATACAGGACAATGTGGTCGGTGACTTCAAAGCCCGCGTCTTTCCGCATAGTCTGGACCTTGGAGATGACCTCCCGCATGAGACCTTCTGCCTCCAGTTCCGGAGTCAGAACCGTGTCGAGGGCGACGGTGACGCCGTTCTCAGACAGGGTGTAGAGGCCTTCCTGCTGGACCGCTTCAATGAGGAGGTCTTCCTCTGCCAGGCGTACATCGCCCGTGGGAAGGGTCAGGGTCAGGAACCCGGTGGCGTCCAGCTCAGCCTTGGCAGCAGAACCGTCTTCAATGGCGGCGAGGGCATTCCGGATGTCACCCAGCTGCTTGCCGAACTTCGGGCCGAGAGTCCGCATTTGCGGCTTGAAGGCATAGGTCACAAGAGCGCTGTCGTCTTCCACGAATTCCACGGCCTTGACGTTCAGCTCCTCCTCGATGATCTCCACATAGTAGTCGGAGAGGGCCTTGTCGGCTTTGACGAACATCTTGGCGAGGGGCTGGCGGTTCTTGCGGCTCGAGCCGTTCCGGCAGGCCCGGCCCAGGGTGACGATGGAAAGGACTTCGTCCATGTCCGCTTCCAGTTCCGGGTCAATGAAGTTCTCGTTCACTTCCGGGAACGCGCACAGATGGATGGACTCGGGGGCCTCTTTGTCGATGGAACGGACCAGGTTCTGGTAGATCTCCTCTGTCATGAAGGGGATCATGGGGGCGGCGGTCTTCGCCGTGGTGACCAGGGCCGTGTACAGCGTCATGTAGGCGTTGATTTTGTCCTGGGTCATCTCGGAGCCCCAGTAGCGGGAGCGGCCCCGACGGACATACCAGTTGGAGAGGTCGTCGACGAACTTTTCAATGTACGCCGCCGCCTCGGGGATGCGGTAGTTGTCCAGGTTCTCGTCCACGCCCTTGACCATGGAGTTCAGCTTCGACAGAGCCCACTTGTCCATAACGGACAGCTTGTCGTAGTCGAGGGTGTACTGCGTCGGGTCGAACTCGTCGATGTTCGCATAGAGGACGAAGAACGCATAGGTGTTCCACAGGGTACCGAGGATCTTTCTCTGGGCCTCCGTGACCGCTCTGCCGGAGAACCGGTTCGGCAGCCAGGGAGCGGAGTTCGTGTAGAAATACCAGCGGATCGCGTCGGCACCGTAGGTATTCAGAGCTTCCATGGGGTCAACGGCGTTGCCCTTGGACTTACTCATCTTCTGGCCGTCTTCATCCTGGACGTGGCCGAGGACGATGACGTTCTTGTAGGGAGCCTTGTTGAAGATGAGGGTCGAGATGGCGAGGAGAGAGTAGAACCAGCCGCGGGTCTGGTCGACGGCCTCTGAGATGAAGTCCGCAGGGAACTGGGACTCGAAGAGGTCCTGGTTCTCGAAGGGGTAGTGGTGCTGGGCGAAGGGCATGGAGTCGGAGTCGAACCAGCAGTCGATGACTTCGGGGACCCGCTGCATTTCGCCGCCGCAGTCCGGGCATTTGAGCTTGACCCGGTCCACGAAGGGACGGTGGAGTTCAACGTCGTCAGGACAGTCGATGCCCTTTTCCTTCAGTTCCGCGATGGACCCGATGCAGTCCCGGCACCCGCAGTCCGGGCACTCCCAGATATTGAGGGGCGTGCCCCAGTAACGGTCTCTGGAAAGACCCCAGTCCTGAACGTTTTCCAGCCAGTTGCCGAACCGGCCTTCGCCGATGCTCTGGGGGATCCAGTTGATGGTGTTGTTGTTCCGGACGAGGTCGTCCCGGACCTCCGTCATCTTGATGAACCAGGACTCTCTGGCGTAGTAGATGAGGGGGGTGTCGCAGCGCCAGCAGAAGGGGTAGTTATGTTCGAACTTCGGTGCGTCGTAGAGTTTCCCCTCTTTGTCCAGGTCGACGAGGACCTTCGGGTCGGCATCTTTGACGAACAGGCCCTCATAGGGGGTCTCCGCCTTCAGCTCACCCTTTTCGTCCACCATCTGGATGAAGGGCAGGTCATAGTTGCGGCCGATGCGTCCGTCGTCCTCACCGAAGGCGGGGGCAATGTGGACAATACCGGTACCGTCATCCATGGAGACGTAGGAGTCACAGGTGACGAAGAAGCCCTTCTTCCGCTGCTTGTCAGCGAGGCCCTGCTCGAAGGCATAAAGGGGCTCATACTCTTTGTACTCAAGGTCTTTTCCGGTGAAGGACTCCAGTACTTCGTAAGCGGGTTTGCCGTCCTCCGCCAGTTTGCCAAGGACCGTGTCCGCCAGGGGTTCCGCGATGTAATAGGTATAGCCGTCGGCCGCCTTGACTTTCACGTAAGTGTCCGTGGGGCTCACGCAGAGGGCCACGTTGGAGGACAGAGTCCAGGGGGTCGTGGTCCAGGCGAGGAAGTAGGCGTCCTCGTCTTTCACCTTAAAGCGGACAATAGCGGAACGTTCTTTGACGTCCTTGTAGCCCTGGGCCACTTCGTGGGAGGACAGGGGCGTGCCGCAGCGGGGGCAGTAGGGCACGACCTTGAAGCCTTTGTAGAGAAGGCCCCGGTCGTAGATCTTCTTAAGAGCCCACCATTCGG
>JAFUZN010000146.1 GCA_017476565.1 Clostridia bacterium | reverse complement strand
GGCATGACGGAACTGTGTTCCAGCGCCTTCACGACCTACCCCTACCACAACGAGGTGGGCAGCGTCGGCTACCCGCACCCCTTCAACAACGTGCTCATCTACGATGAGAAGAACCACGTGGAGTGCCGTTACAACGAGATCGGAGAGGTCTGTATCCAGTCCCCCACCGAAATGCTCGGGTACCTCGACAACGACGAGGAGAACCACAATTTCCACCGGCTCCACCCGGACGGAAGCGAGTGGATCCACACGGGAGACCTTGGGTATATCAACGAGGACGGGCAGCTCTTCATTTCGGGACGCATCAAGCGTCTGTTCCTCATGTTCCGAAACGGCCGGGCCCTGAAAGTCTTCCCGAATGCCGTGGAGGACGCCCTTGGCACCTGTGAACTCGTGGAGGAGATCTGTGTGGTCCCCGACCACAGCGATGAGTTCAATCGTCCGAAGGCCTTTGTGCAGCTGAAGCCCGGCAGGGAGGCATCCATCGCGGAGGAGGAACTGAAAGCCCTCGCGGAGGAAAAACTCGCCGACTTCATGCGGCCTTACGCCTATGAGTTCCGGGAGAAACTGCCCCGGACCGACATCGACAAAGTGGACTTTACAGCCCTGGAGCGGGAGACCGCCAAAAAGCTGTAAGCATATAACTCAGAAGAAAAGGAGAAAACGATCATGACAGCAACACGCAAAACGACGAAGTTCCTGGCAGTCATCCTCGCCATGATCTTCATGATCAGCACGGTGGCCGTCGCGGCTTCTGCCTTCGACCCGAAAGAGGAAGAGGCTCCCCAGTACGACATGTACCTCGCTTTCGGCGACAGTATCTCGACCGGGTACTTCCTCTATAAGAGGGATCAGTTCGAAGCGGCAGACACCCTCGAGTCCTTCAACGGCAAGACCTTCGGTAACCGTATTGAGGGCAGCTACATCGACCTCGTGGCCGACACCGTCGGCATCCCCAACGGCTCCAAGAACTTCTACAAGTTCTGCCGGGAGGGCATGTCCGCTCTCGACCAGACCCGTATCGTAGACCCCGAGTTCGAGAAGGGCATCGACGCCCACCAGGTCAACGGTTCCAACCTGACCTATGAACTCTACACGGAAGACGGCCAGGCGACTCTGGAAAAACTCCGGAAGCAGTATAAAAAGGCTCTGAGCAAGGCAAAGGGCAAGAAGGTCCTGGTCACCACCATGATCGGTGCCAACGACCAGATCACCGGCCCTCTGATGAACGCTTACTTCATGCTGAAGGACGCCATTGCCGGGGGTTACCAGCACAACTCTCTCGTCGTGAACTTCGATGAGAACTTCATGAACCTCATGGCCCAGTTCAACTTCCAGGAAGCGGCAGAACTCATCCAGAGCGTTGCCAATGTGGTCCTGGCCCAGCCTGCCATTCTCGGGGGCATCTTCTCGGACGAAGTGAACTCCTATTTCACTTACTTTGACCGTATGGACGCCTTCTTCAACGCGATCCACGACGACTTCACCGAAGCCGGTGCTGCGGAACTGGAAGTGGTCGCCGTCGGTCTCTACAACGCCACCAAGGAACTGAAGCTCGATGACGTCACCCAGCTGCGCTCCGGCCGCCTTCTCTGGTGGTACACGAAGCTCATGAACAAATACCTGGAAGGCACCGCTGTCACCCGGACGAACGTCCCCCTGCAGAAGGGCTACTACAAGTTCGCCTATGCCCGTGACGTCGAACTGCCGGAGTGGCCGGCTCTCGTGACCTGGCCCCTCTACGGCACCAGCTTCCTCAAATGGTTCATGTTCTGCTCTCACCCCACTTACGATGGCCACAAGTACATTTGCAACCAGGTGCTGGACACCATCACCAAGGGCAAAGCAGAAGTCACCTATGACCATCAGGGCGGAAGCCTTCTGCCCTTCTTCCAGTAAATCGCGGAAGAAGCCGGAACAAACCGGTAAAAGAGCCCCGAGTCGGAAATTGCGTTTCCGGCTTGGGGTTTTCCTTTTTTGTGTTATAATGGCGGGAGCGAATACCCTTAAAGGAGCATGTGCTTATGGCAGACATTTTCGATTACCTGGCGTGGCGGGGCGATTTACCCATTTGCGAAGCCGCACCTCTGAACGAGCTGGACTTTGCGGTCCTGGCCCGGTTTTCCAACTTGCCATTTTACGATGTATACCACACCGGCGAAGAGACCATGGGGTCTTTCTGCCGGGTCATGGAGTCGTTCCCCCGAGAGCCTTTCCAGATCGACGGGGACGTGCCTTTCGTCAAACTCATTGCTGCCAGCCGGCGGTTCGCCCCCCTGCGGGTGACCGACTACGTGAAAGACAACCGGCCGGAACTGGAAATGCAGTTTGCCGCTGTGACCATCCACCTGCCGGGGGACGTTTTGTTCCTCTCCTACTGCGGGACAGACTCATCCCTCCTCGGCTGGAAAGAGAACCTCAATATGAGTTTTCAGGATGACATCCCGGCCCAGTGCGCCGCTCTGTCCTATGCCGCGAAGGCCCTGAAGACCTACCCCGAAACGAAAGCTCTTTACCTGGGCGGCCACTCGAAAGGCGGGAACCTGGCGGCCTATGCCTCCGTCTGCCTGCCGGAAAAGTACCGGCCCATGGTCCTCGGGGCGTACAGCTTTGACGGCCCCGGCTTCTCCCAGAAGTTCATCGCGGAACATGCCTTTGAAGAGATGGCGGACCGCATGTACACCTTCCTGCCGGAGGGGTCCGTCGTGGGCCGGGTCCTCGAGCATGCCGAGGACTTCGAAGTGGTGAAGAGCAATGTCTCGAACCTTCTGCAGCACGACCTTTATACCTGGATGGTGGAGCCGCTGCGGCTGGTCCGGGCGGAGAAGTCCTCCGACGGCTCCGAGATCTTCTATAACTCCGTTCGGCATCTGCTGGAGGAGACCACTCCGAAACAGCGGGAGCTGGTTCTGGCCGGTGTCTACAGCATCGTCACTGCCAATGCCTCGAAGCCAAAGGACATTCAGGACGACTTCAGCGTCCTCATCCAGCCCCTCTACCGGGAGGTGCGGACCATGTCCCGGGAAGACTGGCAGGTCGTGACGCAGGTCTTCCGGGCCTTCCTCGACGCCTATGTCCTGGCCGTGCGCGATGTAGGCATGTCCAAGTACTATGCCGAGATCAACGAACTGCGAACCGCGGACAACTTCCAGGAAGCGGTCTACACCCTGATGAACCGGGCCATGAGCGCCTGGAGAGGGAGGAACTCATGAACATTCAAGTCTTTGGAACCAAGAAGTCGGCGGATACCCGCAAAGCCCAGCGCTTTTTTAAAGAGCGGGGCATCAAGTTCCAGTTTGTAGATCTCTCTCAGAAGGGTCTTTCCAAGGGCGAGTTCGAGTCCGTGGCCAGAGCCGTGGGTGGCGTCGACGCCCTGCTGGACCCCGACTGCAAGGACAAGAAGACCCTGACCCTCATCCAGTACCTGGTCCCGGACCAGCAGCTCGAGAAGATCCTCGAAAACCAGCAGGTCCTGAAACAGCCCATCGTCCGCAACGGCAAACAGGCCACCCTCGGCTACCAGCCGGAAGTGTGGAAAACCTGGGAGTGACGCTTTTCGTTGACACTCAAAAACCCCTTTGTTATAATGTTTGCGCTGCCCGACAGGGCAGTGCAATTTCTTTCTCGGGGTGTAGCGCAGCTTGGCTAGCGCATCTGCTTTGGGAGC
>JAFUZN010000009.1 GCA_017476565.1 Clostridia bacterium | reverse complement strand
CATTTCGAAGAGCACTGTCATGGATCAGAAAGACCTGCTCGGTCCAGTCCCCAATGAGGAAGGTGGTGGAACTTCCGGACAACAGGAGCAGCACCAGAGCGACGACAAAAAACAGTCCGCTGATGAGCCCTTTATAGCCGGCGGCAAAGGCCTTCATAACAGCCCTCCTCTCTCCTGATTCTTAACTCTACTATTATAAAGGCTTTTCCCCCAATAGTAAAGACAGGGACCCCTTCTAAAGGGGTCCCCACAACATTCGGTTTTACAGTTGATAATTGCTGACGATAGCGTCCGAGAGAGCGGCTTTCATGCCCTCTTCATCGAGCTTCTGGCCGATGATGACCAGTCGGTTGACCCGGTCGCCGTAGACGTCGTCCCAGTCCTTGGCAAGGTCCGGATACTCGGCGAAGGCTTCCTGACGGTCCAGCTCGGTGGCTGCAGCCAGCCAGATGCCGTCGGGCTGGATCGTGACCTGTCGGCCCGCCTGTTCCAGGATGAAGGCATCGTTCGGGTTTTCGGAGAACCAGACATAGCCCTTGGTCCGGATGACGTTCACCGGCCAATCCATGAACACGCTCTGAAGCTTGTCCATATCGAAGGGCTTCCGGTCTTCAAAGACGAAGGTCTGGATGTTGTACTCATAGAGCTCCCCTTCGCCATGGTGGTGATGATGGTGGTGATGATGGCCGTGACCGTGGTCGTGATCATCGTCCTCGTCGTGGTCATGATGGTGATGATGCTCATGTTCATCATGGTCATGATCGTGGTCGTGATGATGCTCATGCTCGTGTTCATCGTGATCGTCATGGTCCTCATCTTCGTTCTCGATCGCCTGGATCCAGCCGGCGGACATGGCGACCTCTTCATAGTTGAAACGGCCGGTGTCGAGGACTTCACTGAGGTCCACATCGCCATAGGTGGTGCGGACGATCTTCGCTCTGGTCTGAAGGGCGCGGAGCACCGCTTCGATCTGCTGAAGTTCTGCTTCCGAGCAGAGGTCAGTCTTATTGAGGATGATGGTATCGCAGAACTCGATTTGCTGGATGATGAGGGATGCGAGGTCCTCTTCATCCTCCGGCACTTCCCGCAGAACTTCGCCACAGGAGAATTCATCCCGAAGACGGGCGGCATCGACCACGGCAACGATGTTGTCGAGGGCGACGATCTCGGGCATGCCCTGGCGCTTGGTGGCCTCGCTCATCATGGTGATGGTCTGAGCAATGGGCATGGGCTCGCAAATACCGGAAGCTTCAATGACGATGTAGTCATATTTGTTGGTGCAGGCCAGGTCGGACAGCTGCTGGGCCAGGTCCTCACTGAGGGTACAGCAGATGCAGCCGTTGGTCAGAGGGACCAGGTCCCCGTCCTGCATGGTGACACCGCCGCCGCTCTTTTCGATGAGACGGGCGTCGATGTTGATTTCTCCGATGTCGTTGACGATGACCGCAATGCGGTGACCGTTGGGCTGAGACAGGACCTTGTTGAGAAGGGTGGTCTTGCCGGCTCCCAGGTAGCCTTCTACGAGACAGACTTTACAAGGTGTATATTCGGCACTCATGTGTATTTCCTCTCTTTCATACTAAAACAAATGATATCCCCACATTCAGACAGTTATTATATTACATTGCACGCAATAAATCCACAAAAAAATTCAGGAGCGGAAACTCCGCTCCTGAATGATTTTCTCAGGGGTCAAGCCCTGCGGCAGTCACCGCCGGACTTTCTTGACCTGTGGCTCCATCTCGGCAAACTTGTCCTGGGGATTCCCACAGGTCTTTCCCGCCGCATGGATGGCACAGGCGTCGACACTGACACAGGAATCGCAGGCGGTGATCCCCTTTCTCCGGTCGGAGACCATGCCATAGATGACATACCCGACAACGGCGAGAAGGACCACAAGGACCAGGATGGTCCCGGCATTGGCAGTAAGCCAGGTCATGGGATACACCTCCCTTTCTATGAGGTCGCGTTTGGTTTAGCGCTTGGAAACGTTGACTTCTTCCGTCAGGGTCGTCGCTTCCTTATAAGGTCTGACGAGCTGGAAGATCATGAGACCGAGCAGGGCAAGGGCCACAATGAGGCCGATGGGGTTGGCAGTACCGGCCACCGCCATACCGATCTGATAGATGATCAGAGCGACACTGTAAGCGAAGAGGCACTGATAACCGATGGCGAACCAGGTCCATTTGGCACTGTTCATCTCTCTCTTGATAGCACCGATAGCTGCGAAGCAGGGAGCCGCCAGGAGGTTGAAGGCCAGGAAGGAATAGCCGGCCAGCGGGGTGAGGTGGGCAAAGTCCAGAACACCGAAGACACCGACGACTTCTTCTTTTGCCACAAGGCCCATGATGGTAGCGATGGTAGCGCGGATGTCATCGAAGCCCAGAGGAGCAAAGATGAACTTGATCGCGTTGGAGAGCATACCGAGGATACTGTCTTCCAGTTCCATATCGGGGTCGAAGCCACCTTTTCCGAAGACAGAACCGACCCAGACGACGATGGACGCCAGCAAGATAACGGTACCGGCCTTCTTGATGAAGGAAGAGCAACGCTCCCACATGCTTCTGAGGATGGCACCGATGGTGGGCATATGGTATGCCGGAAGTTCCATGACGAAGGGTGCCGGTTCGCCCGCGAAGGGCTGGGTCTTCTTCAGCATGATACCGGAGACGATGATGGCGGCAATGCCGAGGAAATAAGCGGAGGGGCCGACCCACCAGGCACCGCCGAAGAGAGCAACGGCGATCATGGAGATGATGGGAAGCTTGGCTCCGCAGGGGATGAACGTGGTCGTCATAATGGTCATACGGCGGTCACGCTCGTTTTCGATGGTTCGGGAGGCCATGACACCGGGAACGCCGCAGCCCGTACCGATGAGGATCGGGATGAAGGACTTACCGGAGAGGCCGAATTTGCGGAAAATACGGTCCAGAATGAAGGCGACTCGGGCCATGTAACCGCAGGACTCGAGGAATGCCAGGAAGATGAAGAGGACCATCATCTGGGGGACGAAGCCGAGGACCGCACCGACACCGCCGATGATACCGTCAAGAATGAGGCCTTTCAGCCACTCTGCGGTATTGAGGCTGTCGAGCCACTGTTCGACCATGACCGGGATACCGGTGACCCAGACGCCGTAATTGGCAGGGTTCGGGACTCCATCTGCTTCCAGGGCTTCGTCGACGATGTCGCCGACATCGAAGCCGGCTTCTGCCATTGCATCGCCATAGCTGCCGAAGGCTTCGTCGAAGTCGCCGAAGGAACCGTCTTCAATGGCGCCGAGGACATCTTCCGCACCGGTGACACCGGCATTGACAGCGCCTTCTGCGGCCGCCTTGACTTCGTCAGTGAAGACGAAATTCTGAGCGTACTCGTCCATGGCGTCGTTGTAGGCGGAAGTTCCCATGTGGAACAGATGCCAGCCGTCACCGAAGACACCGTCGTTGGCCCAGTCTGTGGCCCAGGTGCCGACCGTGGTGACGGAAATGTAGTAGACCAGGAACATGACCGCGATGAAGATAGGAAGACCCAGCCACCGGTTGGTCACGACCTTGTCGATCTTATCAGAAGTGGAGAGTTCGCCGACATTCTTCTTGACATAGCTGTCGGAAATGATGTCTCCGATCTTCACGTAACGTTCGTTGGTGATGATGGACTCTGCGTCGTCATCCTGGGTGGTCTCGGTGGCAGCGACCACCTCTTCCACCGCCTTCTGGATGTCATTAGAGAGGCCCATGGAAGAAAGGACTTTGTCGTCCCGCTCAAACAGTTTGACGGCATACCAGCGGCGCTGTTCTTCCGGAATGTCCGCAAGGGCGATGGACTCGATCTTTTTCAGAGCCCCTTCGACCTCTTCCGAGAAGGCCTGAGCCTTCGGTACCATCTTCTCTTTCGCCACTTTGATGGCTGCTTCCGCCGCCTCAGTGACCCCGGTACCCTTGAGGGCGGAGATCTCGACGACGGGGGTCCCCAGCGCTTTTGCAAGCTTACGGATGTCGATTTCGTCGCCGTTCTTCTCGACGACGTCCATCATGTTGATGGCAACGACTGTGGGGATGCCCAGTTCCACGACCTGAGTCGTGAGGTAAAGGTTTCTCTCGAGGTTCGTGCCGTCGACGATGTTCAGGACTGCGTCCGGCTGTTCACCGATGAGGTAATTTCTGGCAACGACCTCTTCCAGTGTGTAGGGAGAGAGTGAATAAATACCGGGAAGGTCGGTGATCGTGACGTCGTCATGATTCTTCAGTTTTCCTTCCTTTTTCTCGACCGTGACTCCGGGCCAGTTACCAACGTACTGGTTGGAGCCGGTCAACGCATTGAACAATGTGGTTTTACCACAGTTCGGGTTGCCCGCCAGGGCAATGCGAATGTCCATAGATCAATACCCTTTCTTAACAAAACAAAGTCGAAGTCATTCCACTTCGATCTTTTCGGCGTCCTCCTTGCGGATGGACAGCTCATAACCGCGAACTGTGACTTCCACAGGGTCGCCCAGCGGCGCGACTTTTCTGACGTGGACGTTGGCGCCTTTGGTGATGCCCATATCCATGATGCGGCGCTTGACCGCACCTTCGCCGTGCAGCTTCTTAACGACTACATCGCTCCCGATGGATGCATCGCGAAGAGTTTTCATTCTGTTTACCCTCCCTTATTGGTTCAGACCATGATTTTCTGAGCCATTTCTTTACTGATGGCAACTCTCGTCTCTTTCACGTTGACGATGAGGTTTCCATTGATGGTGTTGATGACCTGTACCGTACCGTCAGAAACGAACCCCAGTTCCTCCAGGTGCTTCTTGACAGCGGGAGTCCCGCCGACCCTCTGGATGACATAGTCTTTTCCGGGATCTGCGAAATTCAGTGGCATCATGTGTAACACTCTCCTTTGTAAGTAACAGTTAGTATTCGCTAACCTGCCAGATTCCTATTTTACTCTAACAGTTAGCAATGCACAACTATAGATTGTTTTCAATTTAATTTTCCCATTGCCACGTGTTTTCAGCGGTTGCGAAAACGCAACCGTTCCGATAAAATAAATAGCGTAATATCCTTTGGAAGAGAGGACGTGAGACAATGGAACAAAACCCCAGCACCCGCGCCGGCCTGATCGAACGCCGGTTGGAATTCCGGGACGTGCTGCGCCATGTCGTACGGCTGGCAGTCCCTGCTTTCATGTCGTCTCTCCTCGTCTTCCTCATGAACCTTTTGAACTATATCGTTCTGGCCGCCTTTGCCGACTATGAAGCCATCGCTTCCTACGGCATCGTCTCTGCCTATACCAATCTTTCCGCGGGGTTCTTCGTGCCCATTGCCACCGGGACCGGTTACCTTTTGGAACGTGCACAGAAAGCAGGAGACCAGCACAAAGTCCAGTCGATCATTTCCACGACTCTGATCGCATCTCTCGCAGTCGGCATCGTAAGCTCGGCTTTTATGTTCCTCATCACCCCCGGTTACATCTGGCAGGTCGTCACACCGGATGAAATCAGAGAGAGCACCACCATTTTCTTCCGCTATTTTTCCCTCACACTGACCCCGATCCTCATGTTCAGTGTCACCACTATCATCCTCATTCAGACCGGCGAGCGGGCGGGGCCGGTCCTGGCCGAGATCAGCGCGCTGGCTCTGCACGCCGGGTTCAGCTACATTTTTGTGGGACTGTTCGCATGGGACACCCGTGGGATCGCCATCTCCGCGGTCGTCGCACAGTCCACCGGCACTCTCATCAACCTGCACCTTGTCAATCAGAAACGCCGGAAGTACCTCAGCAATGCCTCGAAACATGTCGACTGGAGCGTCATCCGGGAGCTGTTCAAGGAAGGACGGACAGGCATCTTCATCGCCATATTGGGCGGCGTCTTTGCCATCTTCCTGCAGTTTTTCATCGACGAGATGGGGGTCACTACCATTGCGGGCTTCACCCTGTTCTTCCTGTTCCAGGACTTTTTGTTCATCCCCATCAATTCCCTGCGGGGGCCGACCCGCACGTTGTCTGCAGAACGGTATGAAGCGGGCGGAGAATTGAGTTTGATCCGGTCCGTCAACCCGATCCTTATTGTAGCAACGGTCTACAGCCTGATCCTCATCCCGGTCACCCGGCTCATCGGGCCTCCCATCTTCATGCTGCTGTCCCACGACCCGGAAGTCACCATCATTGCCATGCGGCTCGTGAACCTGGTCACCTTCTATTACCTGTTCTATGCGCTGTCCACGCTCCTTTCCGCCAGTCTCGAAGGCCTTGGAAAAAAAGCGGTCACCATGAACCTCAACATCGGGTTCAACTATTTCATCCGATTCCTGGTGCTACTGCTGGCCGCCATGATCATCCAGGGCGATGAAAGCATTGCCATCTGTTACCCCGTTTCCTGGGCCCTGGCCACAGCTTCCCTGACCATCTACTATTTCGCAAATTATTCTATCTCGAGAAAATATTCCATCTAAAAAAGAAAACCGGAGCCCTTCTCAGGGTTCCGGTTCTTTTGTACTGTTTCAGCGCAGAATGTCACTTTTCATGAAGCCGTCTGTCGTGCTGATATAAATGTGCTCAAGGCCTTCTTCGGTCTCGTCATCGTAGTCGTAGTAAAGGAGCATATCGTGGAAGGTCATCAGTTTGCTGCAGTCCTTGTCCCGGGCCACTCTTTTGGGAGTGCCGCCCTTCTTCGGAACGCTGTAAATCTGACCGTCGTGCTCATCGGAGACATAATATACGCGGCCGTCGATGCCCACGATCCCGGTGTTCTCCCGGACGGTGGCCAGTTCGGTGACTTCCCCGTCTTTCAGGTTGACCCGCATGAGAGCCCAGTAAGTCGTCGGCTCTTCTTCTAAAGCCTCTTCCGACTCGTCAAGTTCTGCGTCCTCTTTTGCGTCCGCCTTAGCTTCTTCTTCGGGCTCCTCTTTTGCCTCTTCTTCAGCTTCTTCCTCAGCGGGCTCTTCCGCCTTTTCCTGCTGAGTAATGTAATAGCCGTAGTTCTTGCTTCCCAGGAAGAACCCGGAGACTGCTGTCTCGGTGACCCGGGTGTCGGCTTCCGTCAGAAGGCTGTAGGCGTGCTCGGTATTCTCATCTTCCGTGTCGCGGTAGAAGACTTTATCGCCCACCAGGTAGGCGTCGTTCATTTTCTGTCCGGTGACCTTCACGGTGTTCTCCCCGTCCAGGTCACAGTGGTAAAGTCCGTTTTTGGTGGTGTAGTAGAGTTTTTCGTTGACGATCTGCAAAGAGGTGAGTTCTGCGTCGGCCAGAGTCGTGATAGCTTCCTCCGGGTCCTTTTCCTTTGTATTCACCGCCACGAGTCGCCCGGGCAGAGCGGCATAGACCGTTTTGTCCCACTCATGGACATACCGGGGGCGCTGACCTTCCACCAGCATCACCGCATTGGAACTGTCGGTGTTTTTGGAGAGGAACCCGTCTTCCGAGGCGATGTACCCATAACCAAAGATCTTCTTGTCATCGATGAAGAAGCTGGCACCGTTGTTGGCATTGCCCCAGCCCTCCTGGACAGACTCATAATCGAGGTCCACATACTTCCCTTTCAGGGACTTGCTCACAAGGAGCACCCCAAAAGAGTCCATGCCGTCCTGTTTATCGGTGTCCATGTAGCCGGCGACCAGGCCGATCTTCCGGTCATCGGAATACCAGCTGACGGTGTTGCCGCCCTCTTCCAAAGAACCGGAGGCCTCAAAGCCCCGGGCTTCCAATTCCTCGGTCCAGGTCTTCAGTTCCTCTTCGGTCAGGTCTTTGAGGGAATAGACAAAGACGGCGTCCGGGTCGACACTCAGGCGCTCTGCCGCGGCGGCGGCAGGTTTTTCCTGGCTCTTCGCCTCCGCCAGAGCTCCCAGGTCCGGAATGTTGCTGTACCCGGAATAGGACGCATAATTCGGCTTGTTGTCCTCCTCCGGCACGTTCGGCTGACAGGCCGCCAGCACGAAAATCGCTGATAGGATCAGGGCCAAAAGGCCTGTAAACTTTTTCATCATAAGGCACATACTCTCCTTCTGCTTCTATCATAGTGACCCGGGCCGGCTTTTGCAACCACAAAAATTTAAGGGATTCTATAGAAAACTATATTTCAAATAGGACTGGAAGTATGGTATACTATAGCGAAAATTTTAACCAAGAAGGAACTGGAGGACTTCGTATGCCGCAAAGAACAGACATCAAAAAAGTACTCATCATCGGCTCCGGCCCCATCATCATCGGCCAGGCCTGTGAGTTCGACTACTCCGGTACGCAGGCCTGTAAGGCTCTCCGCAGCCTGGGTTACGAGATCGTACTCGTCAACTCGAACCCTGCCACCATCATGACGGACCCCGAAATGGCGGACGTCACTTACATCGAGCCCCTCAACGTCGAGCGCCTCGAGCAGATCATCGCCAAAGAGCGCCCCGACGCCCTGCTGCCGAACCTCGGTGGTCAGTCCGGCCTGAACCTCGCTTCCGAGCTTTATAAAGAAGGCATCCTCGACAAGTATAACGTCAAGGTCATCGGCGTCCAGGTCGACGCGATCGAGCGGGGCGAAGACCGCATCGAGTTCAAGAAGACCATGGACATGCTGGGCATCGAAATGGCCCGCTCCGAAATCTCCTACTCCGTCGAAGAGGCACTGGAGATCGCCGACCGGCTCGGCTACCCTGTCGTGCTCCGTCCCGCTTACACCATGGGCGGTGAAGGCGGCGGCCTCGTCTATAACAAGGAAGAGCTGAAAACCGTCTGTGCCAGAGGTCTCCAGGCTTCCCTCGTCCACCAGGTCCTCGTCGAAGAGTGTGTCACCGGCTGGGAAGAGCTGGAACTCGAAGTCGTTCGGGACAAGGACAACAACATGATCACGGTCTGCTTCATCGAGAACGTCGACCCCATGGGTGTCCACACCGGCGACTCCTTCTGCACCGCTCCCATGCTGACCATCTCCGAAGACGTCCAGAAACGTCTTCAGGAGCAGGCATACAAGATCGTTGAGCACATCGGCGTCATCGGCGGCACCAACGTCCAGTTCGCTCACGACCCGGTCTCCGACCGCATCATCGTCATCGAGATCAACCCCCGTACATCGCGGTCCTCTGCCCTGGCCTCCAAGGCCACCGGCTTCCCCATCGCGCTGGTCTCTGCGAAGCTCGCCACCGGGCTCACCCTCAAAGACCTGCCGGACAGCAAGTACGGCACTCTCGACAAATATGTTCCCGACGGGGACTACGTCGTCGTCAAGTTCGCCCGCTGGGCTTTCGAGAAGTTCAAGGGCGTCGAAGACAAGCTCGGCACTCAGATGAGAGCCGTCGGTGAAGTCATGTCCATCGGTAAGACCTACAAGGAAGCCCTCCAGAAGGCGATCCGCTCCCTGGAAAAAGGCCGCTACGGTCTGGGCTTTGTGAAGAACTTCAACGAGCTGTCCAAGGACGAGCTCCTGAAGCTTCTCGTCTCCCCCTCCTCCGAGCGCCACTTCATCATGTATGAAGCTCTCCGCAAAGGCGCCACAGTCGATGAGATCCACGACCTGACCAAGGTCAAGAAGTATTTCATCGAACAGATGAAAGAACTCGTCGACGAAGAAGAGGCCCTCCTCCAGTATAAGGGCACCGTTCCTCCCGATGAGCTCATCGCCCAGGCCAAGAAGGACGGCTTCTCGGACAAGTACCTGTCCGAGATCCTCGACGTCGAGGAAGCCGCCATCTGGAATGCCCATGTGGCTCAGGACCTGGCGGAGACCTGGGACGCCGTCCACGTCAGCGGCACCGAGGACAGCGCTTACTACTACTCCACCTACCACAATGTGGACAACAACCCCATCTCCGAAGACAAGCCGAAGGTCATGATCCTCGGCGGCGGCCCGAACCGTATCGGCCAGGGCATCGAGTTCGACTACTGCTGTGTCCACGCAGCCATGTCTTTAAAGAAACTCGGCTTCGAGACCATCATCGTCAACTGCAACCCGGAGACCGTCTCCACGGACTATGACACTTCCGACAAGCTCTACTTCGAGCCTCTGACTCTGGAAGACGTTCTCTCCATCTACTATAAAGAGAAGCCCGTCGGCGTCATCGCTCAGTTCGGCGGCCAGACACCTCTGAACCTGGCGGCAGACCTCGAAAAGAACGGAGTCAAGATCCTCGGTACTTCCCCCGAAGTCATCGACCTCGCAGAAGACCGTGACCTGTTCCGTGCCATGATGGACAAACTCGGCATTCCCATGCCGGAGGCCGGCATGGCCACCACCGTCGAGGAAGCAGTCGAAATCGCCAACGGCATTGGTTACCCCGTCATGGTCCGTCCTTCCTATGTTCTGGGCGGCCGGGGCATGGAAGTCGTCTACGATGACGAAGCCATGGCCGAGTACATGAAGGCGGCCGTCGGTGTCACTCCCGACCGTCCCATCCTCATCGACCGGTTCCTGAACCACGCCCTCGAGTGTGAGGCAGACGCCATCTCCGACGGCACCCACGCTTACGTCCCCGCCGTCATGGAGCACATCGAGCTTGCCGGCATCCATTCCGGCGACTCCGCCTGCATCCTGCCCTCCAAGCACATTCCGGAGGACGCCCTTGAGACCATCAAAGACTACACGAGAAAGATCGCCGAAGAGATGCACGTCGTCGGCCTCATGAACATGCAGTACGCCATCGAAGACGGTGTCGTCTATGTCCTGGAAGCCAACCCCCGTGCCTCCCGTACGGTCCCGCTGGTCTCCAAAGTCTGCGGCATCTCCATGGTGCCCATCGCCACCGACATCATCACCTCCGAGCTGACCGGCCGTGAGTCTCCCATCGCCGGACTTGGAGAAAGAGACATTCCTTACTACGGCGTCAAAGAAGCGGTCTTCCCATTCAAGATGTTCCAGGAAGTCGACCCGGTCCTGGGTCCGGAAATGCGTTCCACCGGTGAAGTCCTCGGCATTTCCCGCAGCGCCGGCGGGGCGTTCTATAAAGCCGAAGAAGGCGCTTCCGCCACCCTTCCCACGGAAGGCACCGTCCTCATCTCCGTCAACCGGAAAGACAAGGACGAAGTCGTGGAAGTCGCGAAGCTCTTTGACGAGGCCGGCTTCAAGATCATCGCTACCGGCACCACCTGCGACACTATCAACGCCGCCGGCATCCCGGCTGAGAAAGTCCTGAAGCTGTATGAAGGCCGCCCGAACATCATGGACCTCATGACCAACGGCGACATCCAGCTCATCGTCAACTCCCCTGTCGGCAAAGAGTCCGCACACGACGACTCCTACCTGCGGAAAGCGGCCATCAAGAACCGCATCCCCTACATCACCACCGTCGCCGCTGCCCGGGCTGCCGCCGAAGGCATCGCCTATGTCAGAGAAGACGGCAAGGGCATTGTCCGCTCCCTCCAGGAATGGCACTCCATGATCAAGGAGAAATAAACACCCCTCTAAGCACCAAAAGCTCCCGCTCTCCTGAGCGGGAGCTTTTTTGCGCCCCCTTCTACACAGCACTGGTTCGCCCTCTCGGTAACATCCGCCCTGGCAGCGGGGCGTCGGCGATGCGCAGCTAGTACACCGTACGCCGCCTGTGAGCTGCCGTGCGTAGTTGGTGCCACTGTTCTTCGGCCAAGTCAAGGGCGCACCCATGCGCCGCGACCTGCGCGGTCGAGAACCCTTGACATGACCTACGTACAGCGGCATGGGGCAAACAACAGGCACAAGGGCAAGTGTGCCCTTCGGCCTGCAAGCACTATGAGCAGGACGTAGACAAGTGCGACGTCGCAGGTGCCAAAGTACTTTGAAGTGGCAAAACACCATAGAAACATCTAAAATGAAGAGTTCCTGTGGTGTTTCACGCCATGGCAAGGGCGTTTCACAATTGCCAGAATCCCAAAGGCACCACAGGAAACCCTCAAAATAGGAATTCTTTATGTACAAACCTTCCTTGATTTCAAGAATTATTACCACAGGCTTCTCTGGAAAATGAAGTTCCTGTGGTGATATTCGTTTGCTCGGTTCTTTTCAAAAGGCGAACATGAAAGAGAAACACCACAGGAAACCTCAAAAGCAGGAGAACCTGTGGTGCCTTATACGAACTAACTGTTTTTTGCCAGAGAGTACTGGAAGAGGTGAGTTTGAGAAAACCACCGGCGCAAATGCAAAAAACAGAATTAAAGCGTGTGGAAAATGGCAGAAATAGACTGTTTATTCGGTCCATTCCACCGGCGTAATTTTGATTATTATCATTTTGGCGTGTGTGAAACGACTCTCAGCTTTAAAAAACCACCGGTGTAAACTTGTCTTTTTGCAGTAAAGCGTGTGTTTTCGCGGTCTCTCTGCCCTCAACCTTGTGCCTGGTGATCGATCTGCGCCGCGGGTTTACAGTGAGGCTCGCAGGTTCGCGCTGCCTGTGGCAGATAAAGCGGAACTGTCGAGCAGGAAGAAACACAGAGCGTCGCGAAGCGCTCCAAGCGAGCGGGGCGACAATATTTTCTGACCGTAAAGGGAGTGGCACACTGTTCGGCAGGCGTTGACCGCGCCCGCAGGGCCCCGCTGTCAACCCCAAGCCGAGTTTGATGAGTGAATAGGTGGACAGCTCTCTTACTCCATGGGCTGTAACGCGGATGTTCCCAAGGGGGCGCGGGCGCCCATCACAGTGACCAATCCCAGTTTGAGGGTGCGATGGGAGGAAGGATTGACTTCGCAGTTCTGGTTGTTTTGGGGTGGGAAGACTGATAGAATAAGTGTTTAGGAAAGACTATCTTTATCAATGTATCCGAGGTTTCCATTATGAGTCAGCAACCAAAACGCATAAGGTCGCTCGGCAGTGCACCGACGCCGAATCGGGACGGGGCGAACAGTAATCGCTCCCGGGCTCGCAGTACTTCCGGCACTCAGCGTGGTGGGACGAGTTCCCACCGGAGCACTGCTTCCCGGAAGACTTTCGACACTCGAGACCCCCGCCGCCAGACCAACACTACTGCCGCCGGCAGAAAGCAAGCCGCCGAACGCAAAAGAGCTTACGCCCGGCATCGTCGGAACTCGACCCGCGCCCGGACCGGTTCTGTACAGCGCAGAAAGCAGATCCTCCGTATTGCGGTCGCGATCCTGCTCCTTGTGGCACTTGTCCTCCTGGTCGTCTTCGGTGCTCGCTCCTGCCGCATTGACAAGGCGACAGATAAGGAAAATAACACCGCCACGGTCCAGCAGGACAGCGGTCTTGTAGCGGGCAAACCGGCGACAGCCACCATCCTGAGTTCCGGGGACTACCTCATCCACAAGATGATCCTCGACAGCGTCCGAACTTCCGGCGGCTATGACTTCGACTCTATCTTCACCAACGTGAAGGACGAGATCACGGCAGCGGATTACGCCATTTGCAACTTCGAGTTCACCATCACCGAAACCGGCAACTTCAACTTTTACCCTCACTTCAGGCTGCCGCCGGAAACCGCGGACGCTCTGAAAAATGCGGGCTTCGACTTCCTTGTCACCGCCAACAACCACTCCGGCGACGACCGGGAGGACGGCATCTACCGGACGGTCCGCATCCTTCGGGAAAAAGGCTTCAAAACCACCGGCACCTTTGAGACCCCGGATGAGAAGAAGTACTCCGTCGTTGACGTAAACGGCATCAAGGTCGGTATCGTCAACTACACCTTCGGCACCATCGATGACCAGGGGTTCAAAGCTCTCAACGGCAACTATGCCCTGGACACCAACGCGTCCCAGTGCATCAACGTCTTCCAAAACGAGAAACTGCCCCAGCTTTATGAAGAGCTGGAGCAGATCACGGACAGTATGAAGAAGGACGGTGCGGAAGCGTACATCGCGTACATGCACTGGGGCAATGAGTTCCAACTGCAGCAGACCTCAACACAGCAGGAGATCGCCCAGAAGCTCTGTGACCTGGGGTACGATGCCATCATCGGCGGCCACCCTCACGTCATTCAGCCATCGGCAGTCCTCACGAGCGCCGACGGTCACAAAGCTTTCTGCATCTACTCCACCGGCAATATGGTATCGAACCAGCGCCGGGAGTACATGTCCGCTTCCCCGAATGGGTACACGGAAGACGCCATTTTCGTCTACACCACCTTCGAACGGGACGAGGACGGCAACGTCAAACTCACCAAAGTGGACTACACGCCCCTGTGGATGAACAAGTCCGGCTCCAGCTACAAACTGGAAGCCTGCAAGGGCGACAACCTCACCGCTTCTCAGCAGTCCTCCAGAAACCGCACCGACGGCCTTGTCGCCGAAGGGTTCGCTGCCTGGAACCAATGATCAGAAACTGCAAAAGCTCCGGCTTCCACCGGAGCTTTTTCTTATTCAAAGGTTTTGGCAACGACTTCAAGAAGGTTTCGGATAGGCAGGTGCTGAGGACAGACCCGCTCACACTTGCCGCACTTGATGCAGTCGGAAGCTTTACCGTGTCCATCGCCGGTGATGACGTTCTCATAGTAGAACTTCGTGTTCCAGTTGTGGAACGCCTCGTGGGCGTTGAGAGAGGAGAACATATCCGGAATGCGGATGCCCTTCGGACACTTACTTTCTTCAATGCAGTACCGGCAGGTCGTACAGGGAATGAGGTTCAACCCGTGAAAGATTTCGGTGACTTTCCGAACCGCTTCCATTTCGGTCTCATCCAGAGGTTGGAAGTCCGCCATGGCAGAGAGGTTGTCCTCCATCTGCTCCATGTTGCTCATACCGGAAAGCACCATGGCGATTTGCGGAAAACTGCCGGCATATCGAATCGCATAACTGGCATTGCTTCCGCCTCCCAGACTGCGGAAGATAGCGTCCGCCTCTTCCGGCAGGTTTACAAGGCTGCCGCCCTTGACCGGCTCCATAACGATAGCCGGTTTGCCGTGCTTCTCACAAACTTCATAGACCTTCCGAGCTTCCACAGAAGCGTCATCGTAATCCACATAGTTTAACTGGATCTGGACGATTTCCACTTCCGGGTGCTCCGTCAGGATCTTGTCGAGGACCTCCGCTTTGTCGTGGAAAGAGATCCCAAAATGGCGGATCTTTCCCTCCTGCTTAAGTTCCCAGCCGATCTCATAAGCTCTGCACCGTTTGAACTTCTCATAGTTCTCGTGGTCCTGAGCATGCATGAGGTAGAAGTCGAAGTAGTCGACGCCGCAGAGCTCCAGCTGCTGTTCAAAGAAGGGGCGAATGTCCTCTTCCTTGTTGAAATAAGGCGCCGTCAGCTTGTTGGTCAGCAGGAACTGACTTCGGTCGTAACGTCCCGCCACACAGTCGCGGATAGCTGTTTCCGACTGGCCGCCGATGTACCCGTGGGCCGTGTCAAAATAGTTGAGTCCCGCTCCCACAAAGGCATCTGCCATTTTACAGAACTCATCATAATCGACTTTTCCATCTACCATAGGCAGCCTCATACAGCCGAAGCCGAAGTTGCCCTTGATTTCCGGAAAAAAGTTGTTTTTCATCATAATGCCTCCTTTGGGGATTCAAGCAAGGTTTTCCTTTGCCCATTTGTCAACCACAGACTGTGACTTTGCGACGACTTCTGTATTGCCTTTGGACAGGCTCCGAACAGAACCGTTGACATAGTTCTCACCGGTCCTCGAATAATAAATCACCAAGGTCTTAGCCATAATCGTTTCCTCCTTATTGCTCATCATCGAGCGGCACATGAGAGTCCCAGGTGAGGACACCGGTCCTCATGGCCTCTTCGTACCGTGAGATCTTGTAATTGAGTCGGTCCAGAGTCTCCTGGTAGCTCTTGATTTGTGCTTCCAGCTCATCTCTGGCCCCTATCAGAAGGTTGCGGCGGGCTTCAATGGTCTCATCGCCCTGACGGAACAGTTGAACGTACTCGATGAGCATTTCCACCGGCAGCCCTGCATTGCGCATGCAAATGGCATTTCTCACCCACTTCAGGTCTTCCTCTGTGAAGTCCCGAATGCCACCTGCCGTTCTTGTCACCGGCGGGATCACTCCGACCCGTTCATAATACCGAAGGGTATCTGCCGTGATATCGAACTGTTCACAGACTTCTTTGATGGTCACTGACTTCTCGCCTCCCGTGTGATTGGTAGCCCCATTATAATACTTGGAGTTGACTCCAAGTCAAGACTCAGGGTTACAAAACGAACCCGGACTGGAAACCAGTCCGGGTTTTCTGTGCTTATTTATTTGAACTTCGGGTTGTTTCCATTGAAGAAATTTAGAATGTCTGCAAAGACTTCGTCTTTGATGGCAGCTTCATTGTGAATTTCATGCTTGGCATGAGGATAGGTCTTGAGGGTGACGTTCCGTTTTTTCTTCTTAAATTTCTTTGCCAGGTTCTTCGGTGCAAAGCCCCAGAAACCGGCCATGTCGTCTTCACCGGAAATAATGTAGACCGGAAGGTCCTTCGGCACCCGGCGAATGGAGCCTAACTGTCCCGGAAGCAAGGTCACCGGCAGCATGTAAAGCAGCGTCGGGGAAAATGCGAGTCCAATGTAGGGGTCGTTCAAATAATTCTTAATGTTGTCCTGGTCGTAGGACAACCAACCGTTTATCTGCTTTTCTAAGAAGGTGGGTTCGTGGTCTCCAAACGCCTCTGTCTTTTCGGCATTCTTTTTTTCATATTTGGCAATTTCCTTTTTATAAGACTTTGCCAAAAGGGGAGTCACAGTGTTGATGACCGGTACCAGGAACGCCTCCGGCCAGATGCTGTAAATAGTACCGCAGACCACGGCCGCTGTCAGTTCATCGCCCCATTTGGGAAGATAAAGCCGTGTCATCATAGAGCCCATACTGTGGCCGTAAAGCATATAGGGCAGTTTTTTGTACTGCTTGTGGAGAATTTCATAGAGAAGGTGCATGTCCTCCACCATGTATTTGGCGGCTTTCCGGGGGTATACGCCGAGGGCTTTATAGCCGGTGGTACGCCCGTGTCCCAAATGGTCCTGGGCGACGACGACATAACCGTTCTCTGCAAGGAAGGTGGCCAGTCCGTCATAACGCTCACCGTACTCGCCCCAGCCGTGGGTCAGTTGAATGACTCCAATGGGTTTCTTCGTGTCATCCTTCCAGACAGCATAGGACACATCGATGCCCTGGCCGGCAGAGGAAGGGTAGCTGCTTCTGGTTTTCTTGACTGCCATAATAAGTTCTCCTTTTATCCGCGATTTATTGAATTTCTTAAAATGTTCTTTTCATTTCCTCCACGTTCCATTTTAAACCATTATAGCACGAAAAAGAGCTGAGTAAATGCTCAGCTCTTTGATTTATTGTTGCCGGGCAACCAGTCCGTTCCCATCGTAGTCAATGGTGATGACCGTGCCGGGAGTCGGGTCCTCGGAGATGATCTTCCGGGCAACCAGAGTCTCGATGTTCGACTGGATGAACCGCTTCAGGGGACGAGCACCGTACTGCGGGTCGAAGGCTTTGTCGATCATGTAGTCCTTGGCAGCGTCGGTCAGTGTCAGATCGAGCTGGCGTGCTTCCATGCGTTTCTTCAGATCCTTCACCAGCAGGTCAACGATCCCAAAGATATTGGCCTTCGTCAGAGGCTTGTAGTAAATGATCTCATCGAGGCGATTCAGGAACTCTGGCCGGAAAGACCGTTTCAGGAGATGGTCCACCCCATTCCGGGCGTCCTCGGAAATGTCCCCGTCGCCGGTGATGCCTTCCAGGATGATGTCCGAACCCAGGTTCGAAGTTAGGATGAGGATGGTGTTCTTAAAGTCTACCGTCCGGCCTTGGGAATCTGTGATCCGTCCGTCGTCCAGGACCTGGAGCAGGACATTGAAGACGTCAGGGTGAGCTTTTTCGACTTCATCAAAAAGGACGACCGCATAGGGCTTCCGGCGAACAGCCTCGGTCAGCTGGCCACCTTCATCGTAGCCTACGTAGCCGGGAGGCGCCCCGATAAGCCGGGACACGCTGAACTTCTCCATGTACTCGGACATGTCGATGCGGACCATGGCCTTCTCATCATCAAAAAGAGCTTCTGCCAGGGCCTTGGCCAATTCCGTCTTACCCACACCGGTGGGCCCCAGGAACATAAAGGAGCCGATGGGACGGTTCGGGTCCTGGATGCCCGCCCGGGACCGGAGGATGGCGTCTGCCACTTTCTGGACAGCTTCATCCTGGCCGATGACCCGTTTATGTAAAATGTCGTCGAGGTGCAAAAGCTTGTTCCGCTCGGACTCGACCAGCTTGGACACAGGGATACCGGTCCAGCGGGAGACGATCTTCGCGATTTCCTCCTCGGTTACTCGGTCACGGAGCAGTTTATTCGTGCTGGTCTCTGCTTCCTCGGCAGCCTTCTCGCAGGCTTCCTTCTCCTCCATGAGCTGGGGCAGACGGCCATATTTCAATTCAGCAGCCTTGTTCAAGTCGTAGGAGTTCTCCGCCTGTTCGATTTCGGCTTTGACCTGCTCGATCTCTTCGCGGATTTTCTGGACTTTGCCGATAGAGTCCCGTTCGTTCTCCCAGCGTGTACTCATCTCGTTGAACTTGTCCCGGAGTTCCGCCAGTTCTTTTTGGATCTCTTCCAGGTGGGCCTTCGAGAGGTTGTCTTCCTCGTTCTTCAGAGCTGCCTCTTCGATCTCGAGCTGCATAATGTCATGCCGTACGTCGTCCATTTCGGTGGGCATGGAGTTCATTTCGGTCTTGATGAGGGCGCAGGCCTCGTCCACGAGGTCAATGGCCTTGTCCGGCAGGAACCGATCTGAAATGTAACGGTTCGACAGAGTAGCCGCCGCAATGAGGGCGCCGTCCTGGATCTTCACGCCGTGGTACACTTCGTACCGCTGTTTCAGACCACGCAGGATGGCGATGGTGTCTTCCACGGTGGGCTCGTCCACCATGACGGGCTGGAACCGGCGCTCCAGAGCTGCATCCTTCTCGATGTACTGGCGGTACTCGTTGAGGGTCGTCGCACCGATGCAGTGGAGCTCGCCTCTGGCCAGCATAGGCTTCAAAAGGTTGCCGGCGTCCATGGCACCGTCCGACTTGCCCGCTCCCACGATGGTGTGGAGCTCATCAATAAAGAGGATGATCTCCCCATCGGACTTCTTGACTTCGTTCAGGACGGCTTTCAGCCGCTCTTCGAACTCGCCCCGGAACTTTGCCCCCGCAATGAGGGATCCCATGTCCAGAGAGAACAGAGTCTTGTCTTTGAGGTTATCCGGCACATCGCCCTTGACAATCCGCTGGGCGAGCCCCTCCGCAATAGCGGTCTTACCCACACCGGGTTCGCCGATGAGGCAAGGGTTGTTCTTAGTCTTCCTGCTCAGAATGCGGACGACGTTTCGGATCTCATCGTCCCGGCCAATGACCGGGTCGAGTTTTTGCTTCCGGGCTGAGTCGGTCAGGTCCGTGCCATATTTCTTGAGGACGTCATAGGTCTCCTCGGGGTTGTCCGACGTGACCTTCTGGTTCCCACGGACGTCTTTCAGGACCTCCATAAATTTCTGATAGGTCACCCCGCTGGCATCCAGAGTCTGTTTCAGTTTCCCGACGGCCTTGTCGAGGATGCCGAGCATGAGGTGCTCGACGGAGAGGTACTCATCCTGCATCTTTTCCGCGATCGACTCCGCTTCGTTCATGGCGGCTTCCAGCTCTGCTGTGGAGTAGATACGGTCCTGAGTCACACCCGAGACTTTCGGGAGGGCCTCCACCAGGTTCTGGACGGAATTCTTCAGGGTCGATGCATTGACCCCGCAACGTTCCACACAGCCTGGGATGAGCCCGCCCTCCTGCTGAAGCAGGGCCAGTAAAATGTGTTCCGGAAGTAGAGACTGGTTGCCGTTGGTCGCGGCGATCTGTTGGGCGCTTCGGACGGCGTCCATACTTTTCTGGGTATATTTTTGGAAGTTCATACTTGTACCTCCTTGTGCAAGTTCTTCTTATCGTACCTATTATAGGCTCGCATCCCTTAGAAATAAATAAAAAAGCAGAGATAGACAAGGCCATCTCTGCTTCTTTTAAAGTCTTATTTTACCTCAGGTTTCATCGTGGGGAAGAGAAGTACATCGCGGATGCTCTCGTTGCCGGTGAGGAGCATGACCAGACGGTCGATGCCGATGCCGCAGCCGCCTGTGGGAGGCATGCCGTATTCGAGGGCACGGATGAAGTCTTCGTCCATGAGTTCGGCTTCGTCGTCGCCGGCCTCTCTCAGCTCGATTTGGTGCTGGAACCGTTCCACCTGATCCAGGGGGTCGTTCAGCTCGGAGTAGGCGTTGGCAAACTCGGCGCCGCAGATGAAGAGCTCAAAGCGCTCGGTGAGGTAGGGCTTGGAGGGTTTCCGCTTCGTGAGGACGGAGACCTCGACGGGGTAGTCCATGATAAAGGTGGGCTGCTGGAGCTTCTCTTCGACGAACTCGTCGTAGAAGGCCACCAGGACTTCGCCCCAGGAGTCTTTCCCGGGCTCCACTTCCACGTGGTGCTCCTTGGCGACTTCCAGTGCTTTCTCCCGGTCACAGGAGAACTCTTCAAAGTCGATGCCCGTATATTTCTTGACGGCTTCCGCCATGGTCAACCGTTCGAAGGGCTGTCCGAGGTCCATTTCGACGCCTTTGTAGGTGATCTTTGTGGTCCCGTTGGCGGCAAGGGCTGCGTTTCGGATGATGGCTTCCGTGCGGTCCATCATGCCGTTGTAGTCGGTATAGGCCTCATAGAATTCGATGGTGGTGAATTCCGGGTTGTGCTTGGCGTCCATGCCTTCGTTGCGGAAGATGCGGCCGATCTCATAGACCCGCTCCATGCCGCCGACGATGAGTCTCTTTAACGGCAGCTCTGTGGCGATGCGCATGTACATGTCGATGTCCAGAGCATTGTGATGGGTGATGAAGGGACGGGCCGCCGCGCCGCCGGCAATGGTGTTGAGGACCGGAGTCTCGACTTCGATATACCCGGCGTCATCCATGGTCTTGCGGACACTGGAGATGATTCTGGAACGCTTGATGAAGGTATCTTTGACCTCCGGGTTCACGATGAGGTCCACATAGCGCTGACGGTACCGGGTGTCCGCGTCTTTGAGACCGTGGAACTTCTCCGGCAGGGGCAGCAGGGACTTGGAAAGAAGTTTTGCCTGGGTCGCGTGGACGCTGATCTCTCCGGTCTTGGTCTTGAAGACTTTACCGGTGACTTCCAAAATGTCACCGATGTCCCAGGCCTTCTTAAAAGCCTGGTAGTCGTCCACCCCGAGGTCGTCCCGGGAGACGTAGAGCTGGATGTTCCCTTCCCGGTCCTGCAACTGGGCGAAGGAAGCCTTGCCCATGATGCGGCGGGCGATCATCCGGCCACACACGGAAACTTCTTTGTCTTCGAAGTCTTCATAGTTATTCTTGATTTCCATGCTCTTGGCCGTCTGGTTGGCGGTCATGACCTGGAAGGGGTCGTTGCCCGCTTCCTGCAGAGCATGGAGCTTATCGATACGGATCTGCCGCAGGCTGTTGCTGTCCTGTTCCGGCGCCGTGTTCTGCTTCTTCTGATTGTTATCAGCCATGTTGCCTGTTCTCTCCTTAGCTCTTCTTTGCAACTTCCAGAATTTCGAAGCTGATCTTGCCCTTGGGGGCTTCGACTTCGATGACGTCGCCCACGTGCTTGCCCATGAGTGCTTTACCGACGGGGGACTCGTCAGAGATCTTGCCGGCGAGGGGGTCGGACTGGGTGAAGCCCACAAGGCGATAGGTAAGTTCATCGCCGGTCTCGACGTTTTTGATCTTTACCGTAGAGGAGCGACCGACGGTGCCCTCTTCATCGTTCTCGTCGTCAACGATGACGGCGTTACGGATGAGGTGCTCCAGTTCGTTGATGCGGGACTCCATTTTGCCCTGCTCAGACTTGGCTTCATCGTACTCGGCGTTTTCGGAAAGGTCACCGAAAGACAGAGCGACTTTGATCTTTTCCGCCATTTCCGCACGGCCAACGGTTTTCAGCTGGTCGAGCTCGTCCTGCAACTCTTTCAGAGCTTCATGTGTCATCTGGTATTCGTTCATGGGTCGTTACTTCCTTCCAAAAGTTTTCTATAAAAAGTTAGTCATTTTCGATGTTTCTGAGTGCTTCCCGCTCCGCTTTGGAAATGTGGACCTTGCCCCCGTCTCTCAGGGTCTTGACCTGACGGCGGGAGAAGGTGGCGGGAATGGCGTCGGGAGAGCTGTCGAGACAAACTTTGATTTGTCCCGAGATGAGGTTCGTGTCAACGACCGTCCCTCTTCCCTCTTTCGTTTCGACCACGGCACCGATTTTCGGGGTGATCTTGATGAGGTGCTCATAGGACTCCTGTTCGTACTTGAGACAGCACATGAGGCGCCCGCAGGTCCCGCTGATCTTGGTGGGATTCAGGGAGAGCCCCTGCTCCTTCGCCATTTTGATGGAGACGGGCTGGAAATCGCACAAATGACTCGAGCAGCAAAGAGGCCGTCCGCAAATGCCGAGGCCGCCGACCATCTTCGCTTCATCGCGCACTCCGATCTGTCTCAGTTCGATGCGGGTCTTGAAGACGGAAGCCAGGTCCTTGACCAGGTCCCGGAAGTCTACGCGCCCGTCGGCCGTGAAATAGAAGAGGATCTTCTTATTGTCAAAGGTGTACTCGACGTCGATGAGCTTCATGTCGAGCCCGTGCTTTTTGATCTTTTCTTCGCAGATCTCGAATGCTCGTTTTTCCCGCGCCGCATTGTCGTCCACCCGTTTGAGGTCCGCCTCCGTGGCAGCTCTCACGATGGGTTTCAAAGGGGCGATGATCTTGTCTTCCGACACTTCATGGTTGGCGTCGATCACGGTGCCGCACTCGAGGCCCCGGGCCGTCTCAACGATGACCGGTGTGCCTTTGGCGAACTGCTGACCGACCGGGTCGAAGGTGTAGACTTTGCCTACCTCCTTGAACCGTACCCCAATTACTTCTGTCATAGTTTCCCTCTGGTTTCTAAATTCCCGCTGCCAGCCGGCTGACCAGCCGCGAGAGGGTCAGATTCTTATTGGCGTGAAGGCCGATGGCCGTGGTGATGTCCTCGACCGCCTCCACTTGTGAAAGGAGCTGCAGGTTCGAATAGGTACCTGCCAGAGCTTTGGCATTCGGACCGGCTCCCGATATCATCTTGTCTCCCCCGCTCGAAAGCACCAGTGCATCTCTGAGAACAAGGCCCAGCTGCTCCAGCGTCAGCGGAAGGAGGTCATATTTCTTTTCAAAGACGGAGACGGCTTCCAGAAGTTTCGTCTCACTTTTCGAAGCCAGGGCCTCGCTCAGGCCCTTTGCCAGTTCGGCCGCTTCTTTCAGCTGTTCCCCGCTCTGGTCAGCGCCGACGACCGGTGTCAGGCTGAAGACCGCAGTCCTGGAGAGGACGGTGGGCAGCAGGGAGGCTTTCGAGGTACAGAGCAACAGGAAGTTTGCGTAAGAGGGCGGCTCCTCCAAGATCTTGAGAAGGGCATTCTGCGCATAGTCCTGCATGGTGTCTGCCGGGTCGATGATGTAGACCTTGCGGTCACTCTCGTTGGGCAGCACGTAAGCACTGTCTCTCATAGTACGGACCGTTTCCACGGAAATGGTCTTCCGTCCGTTTTCCGGTCCTACGGTGAGGATGTCCGGGTGGTTCCCGCTCTCAGCTTTTCGACAGGCATCGCAGGTGTGGCAGGGACGGGGACCGTTCCCCTTGCACACAAGCCCTGCTGCCAGTTCCCTTGCGAGGGACAGCCGCTCTTCCGCGGTGCCGCTCTCCAGGACCAGAGCATGAGGCAGGCGCCCCTGGGCCACCAGGTCGAGAAGCTTGTCTTTCATAGAGTTATTCCTCGTCGCTTACGACGAAATGCTCGCCGCGGTCATCGGATACCGGTTTCCAGAAGGACTCGGCCTTCCCCGGTTTCGGAGCGTCCACATCGACTTCTGCGACGCCGGCCCCGGTATCTTCAAAGGGGTTGTCCAGAGTGCCGTTCTCTTCAGCTGCCGCTCTGGCAGCAAGGTAGGCTCTCTCCCGACGTTCCTCTTCTTTCCGTTTGGCCTTCTCTTCCCGGCTCTCCTTCTCTGCTCTGGCCTTTTTGGCCTTTTTGGCAAAGGAGGTCTCTTCGAAGCCTTCCGGCAGTTCCGGCGCCGGTTCCTCGGCGAACTCATCTCTGGAGTTCAGGCCGACGGTCTTGGGCATGGCATTGAAGAGCGCGCAGGTCGTAAAGATGGCAAAGGCCAGGTCCACATACTGCATGGGACGGGTTTCCGGAATGAGGTCTCCCCGACCCGTCAGAATGAGGATGAAGGGGGCCAGAGCGCACACGTAGCCGAGGAAGGCAGCCGTAATGCCGCCAAAGAAGAACAGCCACATGCTGGAGTCCGGGTTGACTCCGGAGGCGATGCGCGCAAAAGCGAACCAGAAGATCATCGCGAAGACGACCAGGCAGATCTCTAACAGAAGCTGGGAGACGTTTTTATAGCTGATGGGTTCCACAAAGTGGACCAGGAGCCGGCAGACGCCCCAGACAACAGGGCTCAGGGCCAGCAGTCGGTGTTCCCGGTAGAGGTCCGAACCGGCCAGCTTCGAGATGCTGAAAAAGCAAAGGTAGACGACGCTCAGAACGGCAAAGAGGACCTGGGCGGCCCGTGCAATGGTCCCGCTGCTGACGAGCTGATACATAAGGCTCAGCTCTTCGGTCGGTTCCATGCCGCTGTAAGTGGTATAAGCCAGACGTACATTGGCAAAAGCATCCCAGGCAAACCCGCCTGCCATGAGGATGGAGGCAATGCCGAAGGGCAGGTCCTTCTGCTTCGAGAACTCCGGTTTCGGCATGATGCCGCTGAAGAGGCTGATGCAGAACGCCAGCAGAGCCACCGCAATGACCAGGGCGTAAAGGAGCGGAACGGTCACGTCTCTCACCGTCCAGAACCCGTTTTCCGGGTCGAGGCAGTTGAGGTACTGGAACGTGCGCAGCGGCACCGCGAACAGAGTGAAGACTGCCGCCAGTATGACTGCACCGTTCGGAGACAGCGAAGCTGCTTTCAACTTATTCATGTCGTTCTCCTCTATACTTACGAATAGACATAGTAAGTCATTATTGAATAAAATTATCCGATATATTATAAAACATCTTAAGGCAACCGTCAACAAAAGAACAGGTCCTCCCAGAAAGGAGAACCTGTTGAAAATGCATGTTGTATTTTCTGCGGACTTACTGCTCTTCCACCGCGTAGACGCTGACCTTTTTCCGGTCTTTGCCCAGCCGCTCAAACTTGACGGTACCGTCGATGAGAGCGAAGAGGGTGTCGTCAGAACCTTTGCCGACATTGTTGCCGGGATGGATGTGAGTTCCGCGCTGTCTGACGAGGATGTTGCCCGCAAGGACAAACTGCCCGTCAGCACGTTTTACGCCGAGTCTTTTGGATTCGGAGTCACGACCGTTTCGGGTCGAACCCATACCTTTCTTATGTGCCATTCTGCATTACACCTCTCTTTATGCGTTGATTGCGCTGATTTCCACCTTGGTGTAGGGCTGTCTGTGGCCCTTTTTGCGCTTTTCGTTCTTCTTGGGTTTGTAGGTGAAGACGGTGACTTTCTTAGCCTTGCCATTCTTGATGACTTTGGCGTCGACGGTCGCGCCGTCCACATAGGGGGAACCGACTTTGATGCCGTCGTCGGTGCCTACAGCGAGGACCTTGTCAAACACGACTTTGTCATCAGCTTCCACGTTGAGCTTCTCAATGAAGAGCTCCTGACCGGCTTCGACTTTATACTGTTTGCCGCCGGTTTCGATCACTGCGTACATGGTTGTAATCATCCTTTGTTTAAGACTCGCTACGACGGGTGGGAGAACCGCTTCGAAGGTCCCAAACAGACCTTCACCCATAATATGCGGCTTAAGAATTATAACTGAAAAGAAACGCCCCGTCAACACAAAAGTTGACGGGGTCAGAAAGGTTTCCGTTATCTTCTGCCGAGTTCTCTGCGTTTGTACTTCTTGGAAGCTCTGGAATGGAACATTCTCCAGACCACGACGTTGCAGATTGCGACATTGAGGAAGAAAAGCCGTTTGATGCGTTTTTTGCGTTTGATCTTTTTGGCTTCCTTCCTATACTGGTCCATGGCTTTTTCGAACTGCTTTTTGGCAGCCTTCTTCTCAGCCTTGTCCAGGCCCTTGTAGTCGGGCTCAAAAGCTTTTCTGCGTTTTTTGACCATCTTTTTGACACTTGCCATGGTGGGACACTCCTTTTTCGATCATTTCTCTTTCGAACCTAACTCTCATTATATAGAGAAAACGCGATTCAATCAAGCATTAAACCGCCTGCGACGGTCCGTGGACCACCGAAAGAGCGCTGTACTCTTCCAGGAACTGCCGGGCCAGTTGTTCATTGGCGTCCTCCACCGTAAGTTCCCGGTAAAGGTCCAGTTCCTCAAAAAGTTCTGCCCCGTTCAGATATGCGCCCACCAGGCCATTGGCGAGCCCGTCGATGTCGTTGTAACTCATGACCGCTTTGCCGTAGTTCATCTTTCTCAGGCGATTGAACTCAGCGGGGTCCACACCGTCTCTGCGAAGGACACGGATCTCTTCCTTGATCGCTTCAGCCACCGCTTCGGGGTCCCGTGAGCGGCCTTCGAAGATGACCGTTGCATAGCCGGGACCGGTGAAGTATTCATAACCGAAGCCGGTGTCGATGAGCCCTTCCCGAAGAAGCCGTTCATAAAGTGCACTGGTCTCGCCCCCGATGATGTCCATGAGGATATCGGTGAGGAGCCGCTCCTTAGTGGAGCGGATGGGGGTATCGTGAGTCTCCTTGAACCCCAGCGCGAACGTGGGGATGGTGACGGCGAATTCCTGGTCTGCCACCGGTCGGACGATTTCTTTCGGCTCTCCTTTGTCGGGCCGTTCCACGAAAACTTCCGGGTCTTCCCGGAGACTGCTGTCGCAAATCGCCAAGACCTCTTCTACTGTGACGTTTCCGGCCACTGCCAGAGCCATGTTGTGGAGGTTATAGAAGTTCTCATAACAGCGGTAAAGAAGGTCTGCCGTAATGTGGGAGATGGACTCTTCTGTCCCGGCAATGTCCACCCGGACCGGGTGCCCCACATAGAGAGCTTTCAGAAGGTTGAAAAGCACCTGCCAGCCCGGGTCGTCGAGGTACATGCGGATCTCCTGCCCGATGATGCCCTGCTCCTTTTGCACGGTCGCTTCCGTGAAGTAGGGGTGCTGGACGAAGTCGAGGAGGATCTCCAGGTTTTCCTTGAAATGAGAGGAGCAGGAAAAGAGGTAACAGGTCCGGTCGAAGCTGGTGTAGGCGTTGGCGCTGGCACCGGTCTCCGCGAACCGCTCAAAGGCGTCGAGTTCTTCACTTTCAAAGAGTTTATGTTCGAGGAAATGGGCCGTGCCCCAGGGCAGCTGTTCCTCTTCCCCGCCCCGGACTTTGAGGGCGTCGTCGATGGACCCGTAATTGGTCCCGATGACGGCATAGGAAGTGGAATACCCGGGTTTCGGGTAGACGAGGATAGTAAGGCCGGTGTCGTGGAGGACTTCGTAATAAGTGTCCCCCAGGAGGGCGTTTTCGTGTGGGATGATCTTTGCCATGTCAGTCCTCCTCCCCGTCACCGGTCCCGGTCCCCTTCAGAAGGAAGACCGTGTCCAGGGTCACATTGTTTGCCATATCGATCACATCTTGCCGGGTGACCGCTTTCAGTTCCGCCACCAGTTCTTCCGGGGTCTGGAACTCATCATCGGCCACCTGGCTGTAAAACCAGCCGTCCAGTTCTTCCGGGGTATCGAACACAGAGAGGAAGTCGTCTTCCATGGACTTGTGAGACTTCTGAAGGTCCTCTTCCGTGACTCCGCCGGCCTTCATTTCGGCCAGCTGTTTCAAGATCTCGGTCTCTGTCTTCTCGGCGTTCTCGGTTTCCACTCCGCTCTGGACCGTGATGATGCCTTTGCTGCCCATGAGGCGGGCGGCGCAGTAGTAACAGAGGCTCTGCTTTTCCCGGACATTCATGAAGAGCCTTGAGTAAGTCCCTCCGCCGAAGAGGTCGACGAAAGTCCGGACTTTTGCATAGTTTTCAAAGGGTTCCTGCATTCCGCAGCGGAAGCCCAGAACCAGTTTGCTCTGCTGGATGTCCTGCTCTTCCAGGCCCCGTTTGACGGTCTTGGCAAAGGGGATGACGGTGGTCTCACCCTTCCGAACGCTCCGGCCTTCGACCCGGTCAAAATACTGCCGGAAAAGGTCAGTGATGGCCTCCGTATTGAGATCCCCCACCACCTGAAGCTGCACGAAAGCGGTCTTCAGAAGGTCTTGCCAGGAAGCATAGAGTTGCTCCGGGGTCAGGGCGCGGATATCTTCCTCCGACCCGAGAGAGGACAGAGAATACGCTTCGTCGGCGCACATGAGGTCCACCATTTTTTTGAGGGCGTAAGAGCGCTTATTGTTCTTGAAGGCCTCCAGGCGGTCCAGCATGAGGCGCTTTTCCCGCTCCACCGTGGGGCCGTCGAACGCCCCATCAGAAACGTTCGGCTCAAAGAGGGCCTTGCAGAGGAGCTTTGCACACTCCGTCGAAAGGCTTTCCCCGTCGAGGGCGAACCGGTCACAGATCTGCGTCATGGAAATGCGAAGCACCAGGTTCTCCCCGTGTTTTGCCACACTGGGAGACAGTTCTGCTCCGTAGAGTTCCGCCAGTTTCCGGTTCAGGGACAGAAGGTCCGGGTACTCTTTGCAGGAGGCGCAGAGAAGGGACGGCAGCAGAGATTTCTCCGCAATGTTGCCCTTCAGAGGCAGCACCATATTGACGGAGAGGATACCCGTTTTGAACCGATCCGTCTCATAGGAACAGACCCGGAGCCCCTCTTCCACCGTTTTCACAAGGAACGTGTTTTTCATGGAGTTCCTTCTTTCTAGTTTGGTGTTTGACACGATGGTTTGTATTTTACCATAAAGGTGGAATGTGTTACAATCGTATCCTTAGAAGGAGTGATCTTGTGAACTATATTCCCGTCGGTCAGCGCCAGGGAGTCTACGACCTCTACGCGCTGGTCAAACGCATCGAAGTGAAGACTTCGTCCAAAGGACAGAAATACATGGACCTCACCCTGGGGGACAAAGATGGCGATGTAGACGCCAAGTACTGGGACTACGAAGAAGGCCGGACGCCCATCTTTGAAGTCAACACCCTCGTCAAGGTCCGGGGACAGCTCCAGGAATACCGGGGCGCCCCTCAGTTCCGGGTGGACAACATTAGAGCCGCGACCGCAGCCGACAATGTGAAAGCGGAAGACTTCATCGCCGTGGCAGAGTACAGCCCGGGCGCGATGTACCAGGCAGTGCTCGATATGGCAGCCGGGTTTTCCGACCGGGACCTTGCCGCCCTTCTGACCGCCACCTATGAAAAATACAAAAAGGAACTGCTCCTCTACCCCGCTGCAGTGCGTCTGCACCACGCCATGCAGGGCGGCCTTCTCTACCACACCCTCTCCATTCTCCGGCTCTGTCAGCAGGTGGCTGCGATTTACCCCGGTGTCGACGAAGACCTGCTCATCACCGGAGCCGCTCTCCACGACCTCGGTAAAGTGGTAGAGATGGACGCCAACGAGCTGGGCCTCGCCAGCCAGTACACCACGGAGGGCAACCTTCTCGGTCACCTGGTAGTGGGTGCCATGATGGTCAGAGATGTGGCCAAAGAGCTGGGCACGCCGGAGGACAAACTGGTCCTCGTTGAGCACATGATCGTCTCTCACCACGGCAAGCCGGAGTTCGGAGCCGCCGTGCCCCCGAAATTCCTGGAAGCTTATATCCTCTCCAGACTCGATGAGCTGGATGCCTCCATTTACGAGATCTGCGACACTTACCAGAACGTTGAACCCGGCAAATTCTCTTCCCGGCTTTGGAACTTTGACAACATTTCCATGTACAACCCGGGACGGGTGCCGAACGTTTTCCCCAAAGCCAAACTTTTCCCCACGGAGGACTGACCATGGACAAAGAGACCGGCCTGCCGGAGGGTGCCAGCACCTACTCCGCCGGCACGAATACCGACCCCTGGACCGAAGTCCGCATCGAAGTTCCGGCCGAGCGCATCGACGCCGCCGGGGACATTGCCCATATGACGGTGCCCTACGGCATCTACCTCGAAGACTACCGCTTTTTGGAGGAAGAAGTGGATGAGATCGCCCATATCGACCTCATCGACGAAGCTTTGAAAGACAAGAACCGCTCCAAAGGTATTGTCCACATCTACCTGGAACCCGGAGAGAACCCGGCAGAGGCGGTGGCCTTTTTGCGGGAGCAGTACTCCATAGCAAACATCCCGAATGAACTCACCGTCATCCCCTGCCGTCACGAGGACTGGCAGGACAACTGGAAGAAGTTTTTCAAGCCGACTCCGGTCGGAGAAAAACTGGTCATCCAGCCCATTTGGGAAGAGGAACTGCCCCTTCGGGAAGAAGACGGCCGAAAGACTCTCTACATCGAACCCGGCCTCGCCTTTGGCACCGGCACCCACGAGACCACCCGACTGTGCCTCCAGACGTTGGAAGAAACCATTCAGGGCGGCGAGTCTGTTTTGGACCTGGGCTGCGGCAGTGGCATCCTCTCCATTGCAGCACTGTTGCTCGGTGCCTCCCGGGCGGAAGGGGTGGACATCGACGAGCTGGCGGTCAAGACCGCCAGGGAGAACGGCATCCGCAACGGCTTCGAAGAGCCCGCCCTCACCTACCACTGCGGAGATATGGCAAAACAGGTCACCGGCACCTTCGACATCGTGGTCGCCAACATTGTGGCGGACATCATCGTCCTCTTCTGTGAGACCGCTCGAAACTTCATGAAGGAAGGGTCGGTCTTCATCGTCTCCGGCATTTTGAACACCAGAGAACAGGACGTCCTCGACGCCTTTGCCGCCAATGGGTTTTCCGTCCTCGAGCGGAAGGCCGACGGCGAATGGCTCTGCTTCAAAGTTCAATAAACGCAAAAAGACCTCCGACGAAAGTCGGAGGTTATTTTCGTTTTACAGGCTCTCCAGGAACCGGATGAGCCCTCTTCGGATACGGCCGAGGAAATGACGGATCCGCACTTTCAGTTTGCGCTCTTCCGCTTCCCGCTCCGCCTGCTCTTTGGCGAGGCGCTCCTGCCTCTCCTGTTCTTTGGCCAGTCGTTCTGCCTCTGCCCGCTTTTCGTCCGCTTCGATGCGGTCGGCGAGAGCCTTCGTCCGGTCGGCCAGTTCCTCTTCCGTGAGGAAGGGTTTGTGGTCGTGGTCTTCCAGGTAGCGCAGTGCCCCCAGGACGAAGTCGGCCCCTTCTTTCGAGAAGGCTCTGATTTTTTCCTGAACGGCATCGAAATCGATCGGGGCAATGCCTTCGAGGTCTTCCACGTTGTCCGAATGCACTTTCCGGTGGGAGAGGTCGAACATGTTCAGGACGTGGTCTACTTTGTCTCCGCCCCGGAAGCCGGAGATGAAGTCCTGCCGGCAGATCATGGAAAGGCAGCAGGCGTGGAAGGAATTGGTGAAATTGATGGTCGAGTGGAGAAGGTACCAAAGCCACTCGTCCGGTCCAATATCGTAAATGACTTTATGGTGAGTGCCCTCCGGAAGGTCAGCGTCTTCCGGGTATTCGCTGAGCTCGATCAGCTCGAGCCCGTTCCGGGCCGCATAGTCGGAGGCCAGTTTGACCAGCCGGTCGTTGCGGTTCATCGCAAGGTAGATGACGGCGAAGTCCTTTTCCGGCTTGTAGTCAGGTTCTTTGGCGAGGTCTTCATAGAAGTCCTGCCCCATCAGGAAAATGGGGTCACAGAGGACAGGGACCTCTTTTCCGAGCAGTTCATCGAGGTACTCTTTGAAGCTGGACTCCCGGACGGAAATAAAGTCGAAATCGGCCACCCATTCAAGGAGCCCCTGCTCCCGTTCCGGATGATATTTATGGGCACCGCGGCTGGCGGTATAGGCGATTTTCTTCTTGCCGTCCATACACTTCGACGCCAGGGTGAACCCCTTGTCAAAGCCGTTGACCGGGTTGTCCTTCCAGATAATGTCCGTCACGCAGAGGTAACAGTCGAAGCCCGGGTCCTCTTCGTCGAGCAGTTTCGGCGTGTAGCATTTGTCCGTCTGGACATAATGGGTATCGACAAACTCCTTGAATTTATCAAACCGCACCTTTCGGTCTTCATAGAGCAGGGCCCAGCGGCGCATTTCGTCGGCGTGCAGCTGCAGGTCCTCTCCGGGGCGCTGCGCTCGCCAGACCAGGGGTTCCCGGACCGCCACATCGGAGCGGCCGTAGTAGACCGGCTTATAATCGATGATCGTACTGTCGTACCCGTTCTCCTTCAGGAACTGCTGAAACACGTAGGAATGGAGCGGAGATGCCGGGTTCAGCACCTTGGTATGGGCATTGATCGAAATGATCCCAAGTTTCATAGGTCCTCTCCTTTCCTGTGAGTTGAAGTAGTTCTGTTTCATTATACACGATTTGATGCGTGAATTATCAACAAACTGAAAAAACGCAGAGAAGCGGTGGCTTCTCTGCGTTTCGATTTTCTTTCCTTATGTCCGTTCAGCGATCTCTTTCGTGACCATTTCGGCAAAAGCGTCCAGAGACATGGTCTCGGTCTCGCCGGAGCGGTTCCGAACGGAGACTTCCCCGGTTTCGGACTCTTTCGGCCCGAGGATGAGCATGTAGGGGACCCGGTCGACCTGCTGAGCCTCTCTGATCTTGTACCCGATCTTTTCGCCCCGGTCATCGAGGACCACACGAATGCCTTTCTTTTGAAGGGCCGTGTAGACTTCGGTGGCGTAGTCCATGGTCTTTTCCGAGACCGGAAGGACTTTGACCTGAGTGGGAGCCAGCCAGGTGGGGAACTTACCGGCATACTGCTCGGTGAGCATGCCGATGAACCGCTCGAAGGAGCCGAAGCCGGCCCGGTGGATCATGATGGGACGCTTCTTCTCCCCGTCAGAGTCCACATATTCGAGTTCGAAGTTCAGGGGCAGCTGGAAGTCCAGCTGGATGGTACCACACTGCCAGGTCCGGTCAAGACAGTCGGTCAGGTGGAAGTCGATCTTCGGGCCGTAGAAAGCGCCGTCGCCTTCATTGACGGTGTATTCCATACCCATGGAGTCGAGAGCGACCCGCAGGCCTTCAGTGGCAAGCTCCCAGTCCTCGTCAGAACCCATGGAGTTCTCGGGGCGGGTGGAGAGTTCCACTTTGAAGGGGAAGCCGAACTGCTTGTAGTAGTCGGTGATGAGCCGGGTGGTCTTCGTGACCTCCTCCGTGATCTGGTCGGGACGGACATAGAGGTGGGCATCGTCCTGGGTGAAAGCCCGGACACGGAAGAGTCCGTGAAGGGCACCTCTCAGTTCATGGCGATGGTCATGGCCGGCCTCTGCAAGGCGCAGGGGTAAATCGCGGTAACTTCTCGGCTGGCTCTTGTAAACAAGGCAGGCGCCGGGCAGTTCATGGGTTTGACCGCGAAGTCCTCGTCATCGATGAGGGTCGTGTACATGTTGTCTTTGTAATGGTCCCAGTGACCGGAGGTCTCCCAGAGTTTTCGGGAAAGGATGGTCGGGGTCTCGATCTGCTGGTAGCCGTACTCCGCCTGCTTTTCTCTCCAGTATTCCATAAGGGAGTTTTTGAGAAGCATGCCGTTGGGGAGCCAGAAGGGGAAACCGGGACCTTCATCCACCATCATGTAAAGCTGCATCTCTTTGCCGATGCGACGGTGGTCTCTCTTCTCCGCTTCCGCGATGATCCGCTCATACTCCGCCAGTTCTTCCTTGGTCTTGAAAGCGACCCCGTAGACACGGGTCAGCATTTTGTTGTTGCTGTCCGCTCTCCAGTAGGCACCGGAGGTCGAGGTGATCTTAAAGGCCTTCAGGGCCTTCGTGTAGGTGATGTGGGGACCACGGCACATGTCGATGTAGTCTCCCTGCTGGAAGAAACCGATGACGGTGTCTTCCGGGAAGTCGTCGATGTGCTCTCGCTTGTATTTACAGTTCCGCTCCTCCATGAGCTTTTCAGCTTCCGGCCGATCCAGCGTGAAGGGGGTGAACTTATAGTTGGCTTTGACGATCTTGCGCATTTCCTCTTCGATAGCACCGAGGTCTTCTTCGGTCAGCTTGTAGTCGCCGAGGTCGACGTCATAGTAAAAGCCCTTGTCGGTGGCAGGACCGAAGGCAAAGTCTGCCTGGGGCCACAGGTGCTGAATGGCCTGAGCCATAATGTGAGCCGCAGAATGGCGGAGAACTTCTGTCTCCATCTCCGGAGGACATTCGGAAACGACACCGAATTTGTCGATGATCTTCATAGAGTTCTGACTCCTTTTGTAACTAATAAAAACTCGAAAAATTTTACACCGTACCCGGGGGAACTGTCAACCTTCCGCCCGTTGCTGCTCCAGCATAGCGTAAAACCCCTGCTCCATACAGGCCCGCAGAGCACCGGCTACCCGTGTCATTTCTCCGTGGTCATAGTCCCGGGCAATGAGGTCCGAAACAGCGGCGAAATACATGTTGGTAAGGATGCTCACCAACTGCGGGTCGATTTCGACCTCGCCGACGGTCCTTGCATAGTGAGCCATCAGTTTTTCGACGACCCCGTGGATCTTTCCGGCAAAGCTCTCATACTGGGAGCCCCCGGCCCGAGCCATCAGAAGTCGGAGCCCTTCCCGATTATCGATCAGGAACTGAAAAATAAAGTCATTGAACTTTTTCTCGTCGAATCGTTTCCCATTCAGTTGAAAGACCTGCTCATCCAAATAACCCAGGACTTCGTCGAGCTTGGTCAAAGTCGGATTGACCAGGGCATCGAACAGGTCTTCTTTGCTTTTGAAAGAGAAATACAGTGCGCCGGTGGTCACGCCTGCGCTGGCGCAGATCTTCCGAAGAGAAGCTTTGTCATAGCCGTTTTCGAGGAAATGCCGCTTCGCCGCTTCCAGAAGGTCTTCGACCACATTTCTTTCATACCTGCGCTCATTTTCCATGAGGCACCTCTCTAATCCATAAAAATTAATACATGTGGATTATATTACAGGCGCCTTCGGGAAATCAAGATTCCCTTTCCCGCTCCTGCCGAAGGAAGAAGAGGATTCCCATCGCTGCAGCCGCCAGTGCTGCCACCAGAGCCCAAACCAGGGGCTTCGACTCATCTCCCGTGTTGACCGGCTCCGTTTTACGGGTGGTCGACGGTTTCGTCGCAGAAGTGGGCTTAGTAGTTGTCGTAGTAGTCGCGCTGGTCGTTGTCGACTTCCGCGCAGTAGTACTGGTGCTCGACGTCGGAACAGTTCTCGTGGCAGTCGTCGTTGTCGGTTCCGGCACAACGACCGGCACAGTCGTGCTCTGTGTTGTCGGCTGAGTGGTGCTCTGTGTTGTCGGCTGAGTGGTGCTCTGCGTCGTCGGCTGAGTGGTGCTCTGAGTGGTCGACTTGGTCGTGCTCTGCGTCGTCGGCTGAGTGGTGCTCTGCGTCGTCGGCTGAGTGGTGCTCTGCGTCGTCGGCTGAGTCGTACTCTGAGTGGTCGGCTGAGTCGTACTCTGAGTGGTCGGCTGAGTCGTGCTCTGCGTCGTCGGCTGAGTCGTGCTCTGAGTTGTGGACTTGGTCGTGCTCTGAGTTGTGGACTTGGTCGTGCTCTGCGTCGTTGGCTTGGTTGTGCTTTGAGTCGTGCTCTGCGTCGTCGGCGGTGCGCCGGCGGTCTTCAGTTTAGCAAAGGACTCGAAGCTTTCGCTGGTCGCGCTCCCATAGGAGGCGACGTCCTGTTTTCCGGTGCCGGCTGTGGTGAAGGTCCCATCGCCCCAAATGACCAGGTTGGCGG
Organism: Clostridia bacterium; assembly: GCA_017476565.1. GTDB lineage: Bacteria > Bacillota > Clostridia > Oscillospirales > Acutalibacteraceae > RUG420. Next base: position 29 of record JAFUZN010000009.1, on the reverse strand, counting down.
TGGGCACGTTCCGACTGGCTTTCAGTTCT
>JAFUZN010000145.1 GCA_017476565.1 Clostridia bacterium | reverse complement strand
CTGGTGGTTTCCAGCCATCTTTCAAACGAGTCTGAATGATTACCCGTTCTTCGAAAGTAAGATGTTTTCCCCTGGGACGGGATGTGGTAGAATGTTGCTGATCCATAGCGGAACCTCCGGTTTATGTAAGTGTAGGCAACTAACATTCTACCAGAGCTGCTATGGATTTTTTATATGAAATTGTTCAACTTGATTTTACAATCTACCTTTTCAACCTGTTAAGAAAAGAAAGGGAGTTTATTTCTATGAAGTATGCATTCGTGACCGGCGGCGCCGGCGGCATTGCAGGTGCCATCGTTGAAGCCCTCGACCAGACCGGTGAATGGACCGTATTCGCCACCTACCACAGCAAACCCCTGACCGACCTTCAGGCCCGCTGCTCGGACCGCGTCATCGGCGTTCAGCTGGACATCACCAGCCAGGAGAGCTGTGACAAGGCGGCCGAGACCGTCAAGGGCTATACCGACACCCTGGATGCCCTCCTCAACTTCGCGGGGATCCACACCATGGCGTCCCTCGTCGAAGGGGACCCCGTCGCCATCATGGAACGCATGATCAATACAAACGTCATGGGCATGATCCGTGTGACCAAGTCCTTCTTCCAGGCTGGCCTTCTGAAAGGCAAGCAGAGCCGTATCCTCAACTGCTCCTCTGAGTGTGGCTGGATGCAGCCCCAGCCCTTCAACAGCCCCTATGCCATCACCAAGTGGGCAGTGGAAGCTTATACCATCGGTCTTCGCCGTGAGCTTGCATTCCTCGACATCCCCGTCGTCAAGATCCAGCCCGGTTCCTTCAAGTCCGGTATGCACGGTCAGGCGACTTCCGGCTATGAGAAGCTTCTGGCAGAGACCACCCATTACAAACCGGTCCTCTCCGTCCTGAGCCCCCTCATGACCATGGCTATGAAGAACCCCCACGACATGAAGTACATCGTTGCCACCGTCATGGAGGCCCTGAACGCCAAGAGCCCGAAGATCAACTACCGCTCCAAGAACACCTGGTACCTCGCCCTCATCGATCCGATCCCCGGAAAAATCATGGACATCGGGTACAAGTATGTGGTCGGCGGCGGCTATCAGCTGATGAAAGCCCTCGGCATGATCAAAGAATAAGAAAACGCAAGAATCCCCCTGCTTTCGCAGGGGGACCTTTTTGCTTTTACAGCTTTTTATACGAGTTTTGCAATGCGGGCGGCTTCCTTCCGGACGTTTTCCGGTGCCGGAGCACCGATGCAGGTCCGCTGGCTGACACACCGCTCCAGGGAGATGGCGTCATACACGCCTTCTTCGAAGAGGTCGCAAACTTTTTGGTACTCTTCGAGGGGCAGGTCTTCGAGGGTGGTGCCCTTCTCGATGCACAGGGCTACCAGTTCGCCGGTGCACTTGTAGGCATCTCGGAAGGGGAGGCCTCGGCCCACCAGGTAGTCTGCACAGTCGGTGGCGTTGATGAACCCTCCGGCGGCGGCTTTCCGCATGTTTTCGGGAAGCACCGTCATGGTGTCCACCATGGGAATGAAGGCGGTGAGGCACATCTTGACGGTGTCGAGGGCGTCGAAAATGGCTTCTTTGTCTTCCTGCATGTCTTTGTTGTATGCCAGGGGCAGGCCCTTCATGACGGTCAGGAGACCGGTAAGGTCGCCGAAGACCCGGCCGCTCTTGCCCCGAACGAGCTCCGCAATGTCGGGGTTCTTTTTCTGAGGCATGATGGAGGAGCCGGTAGAGAAGGCGTCGTCCAGTTCAATGAACTTGAATTCCCAGGAACACCACATGCAGATCTCTTCGGAGAACCTTGAGAGGTGGACCATGATGAGGGAGAGGGCGGCGGCGAACTCGATGCAAAAGTCCCGGTCGGATACGCCGTCCAGGGAGTTGTGGCAGGGGCCGTCGAAGCCGAGGGCTTCCGCCGTCATTTCCCGGTCGATGTCGTAGGTGGTGCCCGCCAGAGCACCGGAGCCCAGGGGGCAGACGTTCATGCGTTTACGGGCATCTTCCAGCCGGCCAATGTCCCGCAGGAACATTTCCGCATAGGCGAGGAGGTGGTGGCCGAAGACGATGGGCTGAGCCCGCTGCAGGTGGGTGTAGGAGGGCATGATGTCCCCGGCGTGCTCCGCAGCCTGCTTTGCCAGCACCCCGATGAGTTCCTTCAACTGGGGGATGAGGGCGTCACACTCGTTCCGGAGGGTCAGGCGGTCGTCCAGGGCCACCTGGTCGTTCCGGGAACGGGACGTGTGGAGCCGCTTGCCCGCAGAGCCGATGCGCTCGGTGAGGGTCTGCTCCACGAAAGTGTGGATATCCTCCGCATTGGGGTCGATGGCGAGGGCGCCGGACTCCAGGTCGTCGAGGATGTCCTGCAGGCCCCTCAAAATGGCCTCGGTATCCTCTTTTGAGTTGATGCCCTGGGCCCCCAGCATGGTGGCGTGGGCCATGGAGCCTGTGATGTCCTCTTTGTACATTCGGGAATCGAACTTGATGCTCGAATTGAAGTCGTTGGTTTTCGGGTCGATCTCTTTTGAAAAACGGCCGGTCCAGAGTTTCATGTGAAAAATGACCTCTTATTCTTTGACGTCGAGTTTGTATGCCTGATTGCTCATGGCCTGAGCCTTGATGGGAAGGCCGAACAGGTTGATGAAGCCGGCGGAGTCGGTCTGGTCATAGACTTCGTCTTCGTCGAAGGTGGCAAGGCCCGGGTTGTAGAGGCTGTAGGGGGAGGTGACGCCGGCATTGATGATGTTGCCCTTGTAGAGCTTCAGCTTCACGGTGCCGGTGACGCGCTCTTCCAGTTTGTTGACGAAGGCGTCGAGGGCCTCTCTGAGGGGGGTGAACCACTGGCCGTTGTAGACGAGTTCCGCATAGGTGACCGCCAGCTCTTCCTTCTTGTGAGCGGCGTACTTGTCGAGGGTGATGGTCTCGAGGTAGTTCAGCGCGTGGTACAGGATGGCACCGCCGGGAGTCTCATAGACGCCGCGGCTCTTCATGCCGACGAGCCGGTTTTCAACGATGTCGAGAAGGCCGATGCCGTTTTTGCCGCCCAGCTCATTGAGGGCGAGGACGATCTCTTTCTGGCTCAGTTTCTCACCGTTCAGTGCGACGGGGACACCTTCCACATAGTCGAGGGTGATGTAAGTGGGTTCGTCCGGAGCCTGGAGGGGGGAGACGCCCATTTCCAGGAAGCCTTCCTTCTCGTACTGGGGCTCGTTGGCTGGGTCTTCGAGGTCCAGGCCTTCGTGGGAGAGGTGCCACAGGTTCTTATCTTTGGAGTAGTTGGTCTCGCGATTGATCTTGAGAGGAATGTTATGGGCTTCTGCGTAGTCGATCTCCTGTTCACGGGAGACGATGTCCCACTCTCTCCAGGGAGCGATGATGGTCATGTCGGGGCAGAAGGCCTTGATGGTCAGCTCGAACCGGACCTGGTCGTTGCCCTTGCCGGTGCAGCCGTGGCAGATGGCGTCGGCCCCTTCTTTGATCGCGATCTCGCAAAGTCTCTTTGCGATGATGGGACGGGCGTGAGAGGTGCCGAGGAGGTACTGCTCATACTTGGCGCCGGCCTTGACGCAGGGCATGATGAAGTCCTCAACATACTCGTCGGTGAGGTCTTCGATGTAGAGCTTGGATGCGCCGGTGGCGAGGGCCTTTTCTTCGAGGCCTTCCAGCTCGGAAGCCTGTCCCACGTTGCCGGAGACCGCGATGACTTCGCAGTTATTGTAGTTCTCCTTCAGCCAGGGGATGATGATGGATGTGTCGAGTCCGCCGGAGTAGGCGAGGACGACCTTCTTGATGTCTTCTTTGTTTTTCTTCGCGATTGCCATTGAATATTCCTCCAAAATGCCGCTTTCACGGCCTGTTTTCAAGTTGTGACAAATATTATAAAAATGCCCTATATAAAAGTCAAGGGCTTCCTGCATAAAAATTCAAAAGCGCTAAAATAGATGAATAAATATTCAAAACGGAGAATGTTGCGCTATTTAGTGGTTCTTGTTGTGTTGCACCACAAGTTTTGGTATAATGTATCAGATAATATGCATTATTATATTAATTATTAAGCAAGAAGGTACTTTCTGCATGGAACAAAAAGAGGTCCGGGATGAGCTCATCATTGGCAGGAACCCTGTCATGGAGGCTTTGAAAGCCGAACGGAATATAGACACCATCTTTGTTTCCAAGGGGGAACGGCAGGGGTCCATCGGCAAGATCATAGCGACGGCCCGGGACGCCGGCATCCTCATCAAGGAGACCGACTCGAAAAAGCTCGACTTCATGTGCGGCGGCGGGAACCACCAGGGCGTCATCGCCAAAGTGGCGGCCCACGAGTACGCTACAGTAGAGGACCTGTTCGCCCGGGCAGAGGAAAAGGGGGAACCTCCCTTTTTCATCATCGCCGACGAAGTCTCCGACCCACATAACCTGGGGGCTATCATCCGCACCGCCGAGTGTGCCGGGGCCCACGGGGTCATCGTTCCGAAACGACGCAGCGCCACTCTCAACTATACAGTGGACAAGACCAGCGCCGGTGCCCTCGAATACCTGCCGGTGGCCCGGGTCTCGAACCTGCCCTCCTGCATCGAGGAACTGAAGGCGCGGGGCGTATGGGTCTACGGGACCGACATGGAAGGGGAGACCTGGTGTCAAACGGATCTGAAGGGCCCCCTCGCACTGGTCGTCGGAAACGAAGGCAAGGGCATGGGCCGGCTGGTCCGGGAAAAATGTGACTTTATCCTGTCGCTGCCATTATCGGGGAACATCCAGTCCCTGAACGCTTCGGTGGCAGCCGGCATCATCATGTACGAAGTCAATCGCCAAAGACTGGGCCTTCGCTCCGTCTGAAGAAAGAGGTTAATGAAGAATGGCTAAACAATGGTCAATGGACGAGATCGACAGCCTCCTGGAAGACACTCAGGAGAATGGCGTATCTGACCTGGTCGCGGAACTCATGGGCGTGGACCCCGCGAAGGAAGCCTCTGTGACCGAGGAAGAAGAAGCCGTCGAAGAAGAAGTGCTCGCCGAAGAGGAAGATGACGGGTACTCCGACGAGGACGATTTCGATGAGGACGAAGGTCCCGACGTAGAAGGTGTCGAGGACCTGTTCGGTGACCCCATCGATGAGAGCGTTTCGGAAGAAGAGCCCCCCGTCGAAGAGGAAACGGCTCCGGAAGAAGCACCCGTCGAAAGGGCTCCCGCAGAACCTGCCCTGGTGGTTCCCTCCGACGAGACCGACTATGTGCCGGGCTTTGTCGATGACGCGGAACCGGAAGAGGAAGAGCCGGAGACTGCCGGCAAGTCTTCCTTCATGTCGAAGCTGAAGGCGTTCCGGGAAAGCTTCATCAACGTGGTCGAAGGCAACGAGACCGAAGAGTCCTTCACCGATGAAGACTATGGCCTCGCTCCGAAGACCCCCGCAGAAGGCGTAGAGCGCATGACCGGCCGCGGCAAGTTCATGGACCGGGAAATGGCCACTCAGAAGACCAAAGTCTTTGAACCTCTGGCAGAATCCGCCCCGGCGACGCCCCGCCAGGTGGACGATGTACGCAATAAGAGCGCACTCTTCAAGGGCATCGACGAGAACGTCGAGTCCCCGAAAATGATCATGGAACTGGCCGATGAGAAGCCTCAGCCGCCGGAAGAGAAAAAGGCCCTCGCCCAGAAGACCGTCGGCATCCGTCCCATCCGCAATGAGAACATCGAGCACCAGATCCTGACAACGAAAGTCGAGAAGGCTACCGCCGAGTTCACCCGGGTGGAAGACGAAGAGATGCCCGATAAAGACCATAACGTCAGCAACGCTCCGAAGGGCGCTGCCACCACCGTCGCCTCCGCCAGTGCCGCCGTCGCTGCGGCCGGAGCTGCCGCTGTGGCAGACTTCCGGGGAGAAGAGACGGACGGGGAGGAGTCCATCGCCACCGAAGTCACGGAGGGCGTCTCCGCCATCCCGGCGAAAGATAAAACGAGAAAGTTCACGAACACCGCAGACCTTGAGCCCATTCCTCAGATCATCGCGGCGGACGCCGAACTGAATACATTCGATAAAACCATCGTCGCCAAAGGCGACACCAAGACCATCGAGCATGAGGAGAACGCCGAGATCGACGGTCAGATCATGCTGACGGGCTTCGATGAAGAGAATCCCGAACTCCAGCCGGAGCAGGTGGACGAAGAGGCCACCGAAGAGCTCCTGAGAGAGCGCCGCACCGAGCGGGTCAAGGGCTTCCGCCTCAACCGTCGGGAAGGGGACGAGCCGGTCGCACCGCCCAGAGAGGAGGAACCCCTCGACTTCGACCCGGACACCGTCAACGAAGACCTGCGTCATGCCCTGGGCGATGAACGCTTTGTGGACCACGACGCTTATGTGAGCGACTACCTGAACGACGAGTATGAGAACGCCGAGCAGGACGCTGAGCGCATCGAAGAGTCCCTGGAACGGCGGGTCCGCTTCACCTTCGTCACCTCCATCATTGACGCGGTCCTGGTGGTCGTGGCATTGGTCCTGTCCTTCATCCTCTCTTCCGGTGGAAACAATCTGGAGACCTTCGCCGGCAGTTCCGGCGTTACCCTGGGAGTGGCCATGGGCATCCTTGTCCTGGCGGCCGCCTTCAGCTATAAGACCATCATCAAGGGCGTCCTCGGTATCGTTCGGGGCCGGCTCAATGCCTCCAGCGGCGTATTCCTGGTCGTCCTTGCGAACCTCATTGCTGACCTCATCTACCTGCTGGCATCCCGTTCTACCGGCGTTTCCGTGGCTCTGTTCACGGCGGCGGCCACCTTCACGGTGCTCCTCAGCAACGTGTCCCACCACCTCTCCTATAAGAGAGCCCTCGACAACCTGAGGCTCCTGACCAGCGGCATCCATATGTACAGCACCGAGGTCATCCCCAGCGAGAAAGATGCGCTGGAAGTCACTCGGGGCATGCAGCTGGAAGAGCCCGTCGTGGCCTATAACGCTCCCATCGCGGAGCAGCCCGGCCTCATTGAGGACTCCTTCTCAGATGACCCTGCCGACCTCAATGCACACCTGCCGACCCTGGCTGTCCTCGGCGTGGCCCTACTGGCCGCTGTCATCTTCGGTCTGGTCCGGCACAGTGCCATCTTTGGGGTAAGCTTGTTCGCCGCTATCGTGACCATCGGCATCCCGGCCTTCGTACTGCTGGCGTCCAACATTTCTCTCTACATCGACGACAAGCGGTTCTCCCGGAAGGGCTCCGCAATTCTCGGTCACCGGGCCGTCGAGCAGAGCGCCTACATTAACACCTTTGCCATCGACAGCAAAGACATCTTTACGAAGGACTCCTGCCACATCATCGGCATCAAGACCTTCCACAATATGCGGATCGACGACGCCATCCTGTACGCCGCCGCTCTGGTCATCGGCTCCGAAGGTCCCCTGGCCGACGAGTTCCAGAACGTTATCCTCGGCAAGTATGACCTGCTGCCCAGCGTGGATGGCCTTGCCTACGAAGAGCGCCTGGGCCTCAGTGCCTGGATCGGAGAACGCCGCGTCCTCTTTGGCAACCGCAGCCTTCTTTTGAACCACAATGTGGAACTGCCGGAGGAAGAGTTCGAAAAGCAGTACACGGTCAACGGTCGCAAGGTCAACTACCTCGCCATCTCCGGCAAGGTGGCGGCTATGTTCGTCGTGAAATACCGCCCGGTCAAACAGTTCCGCCGGTACCTGCAGAACATCGACCGCGCCGGCATCACCATCCTCGTACGGAACACCGACTGCAACATCACCGAAGAGATGGTCAGCAAGTATTACCGGCTCCCGGTCACGGCCATCAAGGTCCTGGGCCCCGTCCAGGGCGACGTCGCCGGGAAGTATTTTGCAGCGGAGAAGGCGGAGTCCACCTCCGGTGTCCTGCACAACGGCAGTATCGAGTCTTCCATGAAGACCCTTTATGAGGCGCGACGCCTTTATGACGGCGTCTCTATCAACAACATCCTCGCCATCGCCTTCTCGGTCATCGCGGTCATCGTCGGACTGGCTCTCGCCATCGTCGGTGTCGACGCCCTCTCCGACGCCCGCCTTCTTCTCTTCCAGGCCGTCTTTGCGGTCATCGGCGTCGGCCTGCCCGCCCTCCGCTCCCGCCGCGTCGGCAAGTAGCTATACGGCTAGGTCCTATACCCACTCCGGGCACGAAACCCGGAATGTAAGCGGCGCCTAATACGATCAAATCGACCCCAAGAGCTCAGGTCTCCCTGAGCTCTTTTTTGTGCCATCAAAGTGAGAAACTTGAAGTTGTAGGGGTCAGCTTGGCGTTGACAGCGGGGCTACGGTGTACTAGCTTCGCGTCGCCTGCGGGCGCGGTCAATGCCTGCCGAGGCCAGCCCCTTAAAAATAAAAGGGCAGGCCGCCGAGCAGGCTACCACACCCACATAGCTTGCCACTAAGGAAACATCTGCGTTCCAGCTTGCAAAGCAGAAGAGCTGTCCGCGTAAGGGGTGCCACTGTTCTCGGCGGAAGTAAAGGGCGTGCTCACACGCCGCGACCCGCGCGTAAACCCTTGACTTCGCCTCAACCAGCGGCATGGGGCAGACAACAGGCCGAAGG
>JAFUZN010000144.1 GCA_017476565.1 Clostridia bacterium | reverse complement strand
CACCATCGTTCTTGCATCGAAGTTGATGATCATGTTCTTATAAGTTCGATCAAAGAATGGCCACCCTGCCATGGCAGGGTGGCCATTCTTTGATCGAACTTATAAGAACATGATCATCAACTTCGATGCAAGAACGATGGTGATGAGGGCGATGGGGTAAGTGGATGCATAAGCGGCTGCTACGTTTTCGGTGCCGGCCGTGGAAATGAGGGTGCCGAGGGCCGGAGTAGAGGTCATACCGCCGCAGAGGGAGCCCAGGTTATTGAGCAGGGGCAGCTTCAGGACATGCTTGGCAAAGAAGTAGCCGATCAGCATGGGGACGAGGGTCATAAGGACGCCGTAGAGGAAATAGACCGGGCGGAAGTACTTGACGAAGCTCGCACCACCGGCAATACCGGCGCCGATCAGGAAGAGGACTAGACCCAGTTCCCGGAAGACTTTCAAAGTGGATTCCTTCGGCATGAAGTTGATGTTGCCGATGCGGCCGAAATGGCCGAAGACCAGAGACGCCAGCAGGCAGCCGCCGGTGACGGTGAGCGAGAACCCGCCGGCACTGATGGAGCCCACGATGATACCGATCATGGCGGCAACGGAGAAGGCGGCGATGCCGAACTCATCGAGCTGGATCAGCTCTCTGCCGTCATCCTCTTTCTCTTCGGAGGCGACCATGATCTTCTGCCGTTCCACGACCATGTCAGCTTTGGCAAACTTCGGAACCAGCTGAACAAAGAGGACAACGCCGATGACGCCGAAGAGGTAGGCGATCCCGTGGCCCACGGCAACGGGGTCTTCCAGGGCCGGACCCACCGCTTCTTTCGCAGCGGAGAAGGCCGGGGTGGAGGTGAGGGCGCCGGAGAGAAGACCGACGACCAGGGCTTTGAAGGACTCATGTTCTTCCGGAGTCCCGCCGCCACCGATGAGGATGATAGCCACCGTGACCAGGCAGGAAGAAAGAATGATGATCAGACCCAGAGAAATGTAGGACTTGAAGTTCTTTTTGAGGTTTCGGAAGAAACTGGGGCCGGCGATGAACCCGACCGATGTGACAAAGAAGACCAGACCGATGTTTTCAATGATCTTGAGGGCCTCTTTGACGTAGGTGATTTCCGAGACCACCAGGTTCGGTTCCAAAGTGGAGTAGAAGAAAGCACCATAAAGCAAGGCGACAATAAAGACGCCGGCAGAACCTAAACTGACCCCTTTGATGCTGACCCTGCCGAGGAGATACCCAAGGGCCAGGATGAGGAGGACGGTAAAGGTCAGGTAAGTGATGGATTTGATGGAGAGAAGACCTAAAGTCATAGGGTGATTCGTTCCTTTCTCTTTCCCGCGAGTCGAAGTGATTTGTTCTAATAAATAGGATTATATAGAACCCGAAATAGCAAGTCAAGGCGACTGTTACAAAAATCACAAATCGCACAAAAAAGAGGGGCCGGGGTGGCTATTTTTTGACTTTGGAAAGCGGGCTCCCTTACTTGCTTTAAACGGACAACTACGTTATAATGAACGGGTAGTAAGAAACTCAGTATCCACTGACTTGCACAAATACTTGAAAAGAGGGTGTTCTATCATGCAGAACAAATTTGAAATCGTAGACGTCATCGGTCGCGAGATCGTCGACTCCCGCGGTAACCCCACTGTCGAAGCTGAAGTCGTCCTGGCGGACGGCACTGTCGGCAGAGGTGCTGCTCCCTCCGGTGCATCCACCGGTGAATTCGAAGCTCTGGAGCTTCGTGACGGCGACAAAGACCGTTTCGGCGGCAAAGGTGTTGCCAAAGCAGTTGCCAACGTCAACTCTGCTATCAAAGAGGCTGTGGTCGGCATCGACGCCACCAACATCTACGAAGTGGACGCTGCCATGCTGAAAGCTGACGGCACCAAAGATAAGTCCAACCTCGGCGCCAACGGCATCCTGGCCGTTTCCATCGCCGCTTCCAAGGCCGCTGCCAAAGCCCTTGGTATCCCGCTCTATCGCTTCTTCGGCGGTCAGAACGGCAACCGTCTCCCGGTTCCGATGATGAACATCCTGAACGGCGGTGCCCATGCGACCAACTCCGTTGACACCCAGGAATTCATGATCATGCCCGTCGGCGCTCCCACCTTCAAAGAAGGTCTCCGCTGGTGCACCGAAGTCTTCCATGCTCTTCAGAAGCTCCTGAAAGAGGAAGGCAACACCACCGCTGTCGGCGATGAAGGCGGCTTCGCTCCGAACCTCGAGTCCGATGAAGACACCATCGAGCATATCCTGAAGGCCATCGAGAACGCCGGTTACAAGCCGGGCGAAGACTTCGTTCTCGCTATGGACGCTGCTTCTTCCGAGTGGAAGAGCGAAAAGGGCAAGGGCTTCTATCATCAGCCGAAATCCGGCAAAGACTTCACCTCTCAGGAACTGATCGACCACTGGGAATCCCTCGTCGACAAGTACCCCATCTGGTCCATCGAAGATGGTCTCGATGAAGAGGACTGGGAAGGTTGGCAGGTCATGACCAAGCAGATCGGCGGCAAAGTCCAGCTGGTCGGCGATGACCTCTTCGTCACCAACACTGAGCGTCTGAACAAGGGCATCGAGCTCGGCGCCGGTAACTCCATCCTCATCAAGCTCAACCAGATCGGTACCGTTTCCGAGACTCTCAACGCGATCCGTACCGCTCAGAAGGCCAACATGACGGCGATCGTTTCCCACCGTTCCGGTGAGACCGAAGACACCACCATCGCTGACCTGGCTGTGGCCACCAATGCCTGCCAGATCAAGACCGGTGCTCCGTCCCGTTCCGAGCGTGTTGCCAAGTACAACCAGCTGCTCCGCATCGAGGAAGACCTCGGCGTCGCCGCTGAGTACCCGGGCAAGGGTGCTTTCAACAGAGACTAAGTACTCTGCAGAAACAAACTTCAAAGCCTCTCCTGCAAAGGAGAGGTTTTTCTTTCGTTGACGGGAAAGTGCGTCCATGCTACAATGAAATTGTTCGAACAAGTTGTTTCTGTTAGAGAGTTAGGGAGAGAATCATGGTCATTTTACAATATGTCAGTCTAATCTTTTTCTTTGCCTTTTCCGCCGTCCATCTCTACCACAGCTGGAAAGATGACGGAGAGAACCGGAAGAAAACAAAACCCTTCCTGCTTTTGTTCCTTCTGGCCTTTTACATCTTTGGCACCCTTGCCGGGGACGAGCGCCTGAACCGGGAACTGGTCCTGGCCCTCCTGACGAGCTGGCTTGGGGATGTGCTCCTCATTCCGAAGGGGCATGTCTGGTTCACCGTCGGCGGCATCAGCTTCGGTGCGAGTCACATTTTCTTTATTCTGGTCTATACGTCCCACATCGTTTTTCAAGGGCTGCCTCTGTGGCTCCTTATTCCGGTAGCGCTTCTTTACTACGGCATCGCCTTTGCCGTCATTCGGGCGGTGAGTCCGACGACTCCGAAGATCATGGTAGGGCCCATGTACCTCTACCTTCTGGCCAACGCCACCATGAACGTCTTTGCCCTCATGCAACTGCTGACGAACCACAGTGCGGGGGCCCTCATTGCGTTCTTCGGCGCAGTTCTGTTCTTCATTTCGGACTGCACTCTGTTCCTCGTCCGGTACTATAAGAAAAACGAAAATCTCATTTTCCACAAGCATTTCACGGTCATGCTGACCTACCTTCTCGGGGAGTTCCTCATCGTCCTCGGGGTCATGCTGCAGGCCTGAAAACGGGGAGCGCAGGTTGACGAACCGGTCATTCTGTGGTAGATTACTAGGGTAATATTTTATCTTTTGATTCAGAGGAGATAGAACCATGAGCAGAATCAAGACTCTTGAGACCAAGAACCTTTGCGAAAGCGCCAAGAACGGCGGTTGCGGCGAGTGCCAGACCTCCTGCCAGAGCGCCTGCAAGACTTCCTGCGGTGTTGCCAACCAGCAGTGCGAGCAGAAGTAAGTCAGATTCCGACAACTAAGGAGCTGTGCCGCGGAAAACGGGGCGCAGCTTTTGTCATGTTTAAGGAGGAGCAAATTGCTTCATCAATATAAGCTGAACGGGTACGACATCGTCCTCGACACCTGCTCCGGGTCCGTCCACTCCGTCGACGACCTGGCCTACGATATCATCGCCATGTACCCCGACCACTCGGAAGAGGACATCGTCACCGCCATGTTGGAAAAGTATGGGGACGACCCCACCATTGACGAAGGGGAAATCCTCGAATGCATCGGCGATGTACGCTACCTCGAAGAGCACCAGAAACTCTATACCCCCGACACCTATGAACCGCTGGCGGGGGAGTTCAAAAAACGCAGCGGCGGCATCGTCAAAGCCATGTGCCTCCACGTGGCCCACACCTGCAACCTGACCTGTGACTACTGCTTTGCCTCTCAGGGCAAGTACCACGGGGACCGGGCCCTCATGAGCTTCGAAGTGGCCAAACAGGCCATGGACTACCTGGTGGCCCATTCCGGCAGCCGCCGGAACCTGGAAGTGGACTTTTTCGGGGGCGAGCCCCTCATGAACTGGGACGTGGTCAAGCAGACCGTCGAATACTGCCGGTCCATCGAAAGGCAAGCCGGGAAGAACTTCCGGTTCACCCTTACCACCAACGGTATGCTTATCGACGACGAGGTCATCGAATACTGCAACAAAGAGATGTCCAATGTGGTCCTCTCCCTGGACGGCCGGAAGGAAGTCCATGACCGCACCCGCAAAGACTATGCGGGGAAGGGCAGCTGGGAGCGGATCGTACCGAAATTCCAGAAAATGGTGGAGGCCCGGGGCGGTAAGAACTATTACATGCGAGGGACCTTTACCCACCTCAATACGGACTTTACCAACGACATTTTCCAAATGGCAGACCTGGGCTTTCGAGAACTGTCCATGGAACCCGTCGTGGCAAAGCCCGACGACCCCATGGCTCTGACGCCGGAGGACCTTGAGGTCCTCAAGCAGGAGTATGAACTCCTGGCGACGGAAATGCTGGACCGGGAGACTCGGGGAGAGGGCTTCACCTTCTACCATTACATGATCGACCTGAAACATGGCCCCTGCATTTACAAGCGCATCTCCGGCTGCGGGGTCGGGACCGAATATATGGCGGTCACCCCCTGGGGCGACCTGTACCCCTGTCACCAGTTCGTGGGAGAAGAGGAGTATAAGCTGGGAGACGTATGGAACGGCGTCCAGCGCACGGACCTTCAGGACGAGTTTCGGGTCTGTAACGCCTATGCCCGAGAAGACTGCAAAGACTGCTGGGCAAAGCTTTACTGCTCCGGCGGCTGTGCGGCCAACGCCTACCACGCCACCGGCAGTGTCACCGGCGTCTACGACTACGGCTGTGAGCTGTTCCGCAAACGCCTCGAGTGTGCCATTATGATCCAGGTCGCCCACGAGGAGCACCCGGAGCGGTATACCCTCCACCGGGTCGGTGGAGACCGGGCCGTCTCCCTGAACGGCCGTCTCGCAGCGGTCTCCGACCTGGAAGACTGCGGGGACTGCAGTGTGTGTGACTAGTTTCGAAATTCGCTCATTGACATTCCCGGAAACAAGTGATACATTGTTTCTCGAAAAGTATTAGGGAGTAGCTTGCGTTACCGGAAACGGGACGTTACATGCTTTCGTCAGTACGAGGAGAAACCTCCGGAACATGTAGGAAGAAGCGAGACTTTTACTGTGAGCGCTGTTTTGGCGTCTTGCAGTAAAGGTCTCTTTTTTTGTGAGAAACTCCCGGAAAGAAGGAAAATCATGAAGATCTTACTGGATGTCGTCATCCTGCTGGTGGGCTTTGTGGCCCTCATCAAAGGAGCCGACTGGTTTGTGGACGGTGCGGCAGCCGTAGCGAAAAAGTTTAAAGTCCCGGGCCTCATCATCGGCCTCACCATCGTCGCTATGGGGACCAGTGCTCCGGAACTGGCGGTCAGTACCTCTGCAGCCCTTCAGGGCTCGAACGAGATCGCCGTCAGCAACGTCGTCGGCTCGAACCTCTTCAATACGCTGATGGTCCTAGGAGTCTGCTCTCTGTTCACACCCCTGCCCGTCAATGACAGTGTCCTGAAGCGGGATTTCCCGGTGAACCTGGGAGTCACTTTCCTGCTCCTTATCGGCGCAGCCTACCCGCTCTTCATGAAAGGCGGTCTCCTGAACTACGCCATGTCCGACAATGTGGGCCTCGTCTCCCGCTGGCTTGGTGTCGTCCTTCTGGTCGTCTTCGTCTCTTACATCCTCTACCTGATCCACGATGCGCGGAAGAACCCCGCCGCTGCGGAGGAAGACTATGAAGCCATGCCCGGCTGGAAATGCCTGCTCCTCATCCTCGTCGGTGTGGCCCTCATCGTGGGCGGCGGCGAAGCCGTCGTCTATGGTGCCAAGTCCATCGCCCTGGCAGCCGGTATGACGGAGACTCTGGTAGGCCTCACCATCGTCGCCCTTGGCACTTCTCTTCCGGAACTGGTCACCTCCGTCGTGGCGGCCCGGAAAGGGGAGACCGGTATGGCAGTCGGCAACGTCATCGGTTCCAATGTTTTCAATGTTTTGCTGATTCTAGGTGTGTCCTCGACGATCCACCCCATCGCGGTCAACGCAGCTTCGGTCTGGGACCTCTATATCCTCATCGCCATCGGTATCATCACCTATGTCTTTGGTCTCACGAAGAAGGAAGTCCGTCGTCCGGAGGGCATTGTCCTCATCCTCCTGTACTTTGCCGATATGGCCTTTGCCATTTTGCGGTAAAGGGACAGAAAAGAGAATCCAAGCGGCTCTGTAAAGGGCCGCTTTTTCTGTTATAATGGGAGCAGAGTATGGAAAGGAGTGACGGCATGTCCTTCGATATCATCATCATCGGAGCGGGCCCGGGAGGGATCTTCTCGGCTTATGAGCTTGCGATGCACGCGCCGGACCTCAAAATAGCGGTCTTCGAAGAGGGGCGGCGGCTGGAACAGAGGAAGTGCCCCATTGACGGGAAGAAAGTCAAGTCCTGCATCCACTGTCCCACCTGTGCCATCATGAACGGCTTCGGGGGAGCGGGGGCTTTCTCCGACGGGAAGTATAACATCACCAATGACTTCGGCGGCACCCTCTATGAGCATATCGGCCGGGAAGAGGCCACCCACCTCATGGAGTACGTGGATGAGATTAACTGCCGCTTTGGCGGAGCAGAGACGAAGATGTACTCGACCGCCGGCACCGACTTCAAAAAGAAATGCATGCAAAACGGTCTGACCCTGTTGGACGCCTCCGTGCGCCACTTAGGGACGGACATCAACTACATCGTCCTCCAGCACCTCTATGACGAGTTGAAGGACAAAGTCACCTTCTTCTTCGAGACTCCCATAGAGTCTGTAGAAAAGACCGGAGACGGTTATAAAGTCCATACGGCAGACGCCGAGTACGAAGCACCCCGGTGCATCATCTCCGTCGGCCGCAGCGGGTCCAAGTGGATGGAGACGGTCTGTAAGGACCTCTGCATCCCCACCATGTCGAACCGGGTGGACCTGGGCGTTCGGGTGGAAGTGCCGGCCCCCATCTTTGAACACATCACCGATGAGCTCTATGAGGGGAAGATCGTCTATCGCACGGAAAAGTACGAAGACAACGTGCGGACTTTCTGTATGAACCCCCATGGCATCGTCGTCAATGAGAATACCAACGGCATCGTCACCGTCAACGGACACAGCTTCGAAGACGAGGACAAGAAGACCGACAACACGAACTTCGCTTTGCTGGTGTCCAAGCACTTCTCGGAACCCTTCAAAGATTCCAACGGCTATGGTGAGTCCATCGCCCGTCTGTCCAACATGCTGGGAGAAGGGGTCATCGTCCAGCGGTTCGGGGACCTGGAGCGGGGGAGACGGAGCACCGAGGAGCGGATGGCGGAGAGCCGGACCATCCCGACCCTGAAAGCTACTCCCGGGGACCTGTCTCTGGTCCTGCCGAAGCGCATCCTCGACGGCATCATCGAGATGATCTATGCCCTTGACAAGATCGCTCCGGGCATGGCCAACGACGACACCCTCCTCTACGGCGTGGAAGTGAAGTTCTACAACATGGAAGTGGAACTGGATGAAAACCTCGAGACCTGTCACAAAGGGCTTTTTGTCATCGGCGACGGCAGCGGAGTCACACACTCCCTGTCCCACGCCTCCGCCAGTGGCGTCTATGTGGCGCGGCACATTCTGGAGAATCGAGCATAAGAGTTTATGAAGACACCCATTGCAGACTTTTGCAAACAGTATGCGGAGCGGGACGTGGCCCGGCTCCATATGCCCGGTCACAAGGGGCAGGGCTCCCTCGGGGTAGAGGCGCTGGACCTCACCGAAGTGAAGGGGGCCGACTCTCTCTATGAAGCGGAGGGCATCATTGCGGAGAGTGAGGCGAATGCCGCAAAGCTCTTCGGGACCCGTGCGACCTTCTATTCTGCGGGAGGCTCTTCCGAGAGCATCAAGGCGATGTGCCTCCTGGCGGTCCGACAATACAATAAAGACCATTTCGGGAAGTGCACCATTCTGGCGGGGCGCAATGCCCACAAGTCTTTTCTGCAGGCCTGCCAGCTCATCGGGTTCGATGTCCGCTGGCTGCCTTCCGAAGAGGATGCCTACCAGTTATGCCGGTGCACCATTACCCCGGAGGGCCTCGAACAGAGACTGTCCCTTCTGAGAGAAGAACAGGTGCCTCTGGCAGGCGTGTTCGTCACGTCTCCGGATTACCTCGGGAACCTTCTGGACATTGCCGGCCTCTCGGAAGTGGCCCATGCCTACGGCGTGCCCCTGCTCGTGGACAATGCCCACGGGGCGTACCTGAAGTTCCTGCCGGAAGACAAACACCCCATCACACTAGGGGCCGATGTTTCCGTGGACTCCGCTCACAAGACTTTGCCGGTGCTGACCGGCGGCGGGTACCTGCATGTTGGAACGAATGCCCCGGAAGGCTTTGAAGACACCGCAAGGGAAGCGATGTGCTATTTTGGCTCCACGAGCCCGTCCTACCTCATCCTCCAGTCCCTGGACCTCGGTAATGCCTGGCTGGCGGAAAAGGGAAGAGAGGCCCTCGTGGCGGCTTCTGAGAGGGTCTCAGCTTTGAAAGGTGCACTCGTAAAAGAAGGGCTCTCTCTCATTGGAGAAGAACCTTTAAAAGTCACCATCGACTGTGTGGCCTCCGGATTAGATTCCGGAACGGCCTTTTCCGACCGACTCCGGGACTTTGACGTCGAGTGTGAATATGTCGACCGGGATGTGGTGGTCCTTATGTTTTCGCCTTTCAACAGGGAGGAGGACTATGAAAAACTGTCCATCGCCGTGCATATGCTGATGCAGGTGGAGCGGGTGAGGGCCGCTTCCGGAGAGACTCTTAAGGCTCCGGAGAAACCCTTCTTGTCTGCCCTCTTGCCGACGGTCATCACGAAACCCTATGACATTCTGGCAAGACCGGTGGAGACGGTCCCTGTGGAAGAAAGCCTCGGGCGCATTGCCGCCGACCTTTCCATGGGCTGCCCGCCCGCCATTCTTCCGGTCGTCCCGGGGGAGAAGATCGACAGCGGTGTCGTCGAGGTCCTCAAGTACTACGGGCACAAAGAAATCACTGTACTGAAATAAAACAGAGCACCCCCGCGGTGCTCTGTTTTTTGCCAGTAGGTTTTCTCAAAAGGGCAACAGTTTGCCGTTTCTTTTTTGAGAACTCTTTTATATAAAATTTATGTAAAGATTATTGAACTTTAATGTGTGAGGAGGTCTTTCATGTCCCGGAAAGAACAGGTGCTGCCCGATGGGAAACGGGCACTGCAGGAAACGTTTCTCAGCCTCTATTCGAAGAAACCTTACGAGCAGATCTCCATCAAGGAACTCTGTGAAAAGTCCCATGTAGCCAGGACGACCTTTTACTTCCACTACCAGAACCTCGCCGAACTGAAACAGGCACTGGAAGACGAACTCATCGAGGGCCTGCTCGAGGTGGCTGAGTCGGTGGCAGACGGGGACTATACCACCATGGATTTTCATCTCTATGTGGGGAAGACCCTGCAGTACATCGCGGAACATGAGACATCCTTCACCGCATTTTTGCTCGACCAGCCCAGTTACTCCTTTCGTGCGCGATGGGCAGAGGGCATCAAACGCCACTTGCTTCTGCAATACCCGGACCTCAAACGCCGGAAAAACAGCGATGTCTATCTCGAGGGGATCGCCGCCCTTGTCCTGACCGTTTATGGTCTGTGGCTCCGGGAACCGGAAAAGGTGGACCTCGCCCAGGCAGGACAGGATTTTATGAGCATTCTGGCCGGCCTCGGGATCGAGCCCAAAGTTTGAACAAAATAACCGTTCGTGTAGTATCAACTGCCTTCGTCCAACTTTTACAATGAAGTTGAACGGAGGCTTTTCTTTTTTGGAAAGTCGCAAGGATCAGTTGAAAGGAGCAAAACTGACATGAAAAACGCAATCCTCATTACCGGTGCCGCCAGCGGGTTCGGCCTCGAGTATACGAAACTTGCCGGAAAAGACCATTACAACATGGTCCTGGTCGACATCAACGAAGCCAAGCTTGCAGAAGTGAAGGCAGACCTTGAAAAGACCTATGGCGTGGAAGTCTACACCATCGTCGGTGACCTCTCCAAGGATGAGACCCCGAAGGCCATCTATGAGGAAGTCAAAGCACAGGGCATCGAAGTCGAGTGCCTCATCAACAATGCCGGGTTCGGCGACTTCGGCCGTTTCATCGAGATCCCCTATGAGAGAGAAAGAGCACTGGTCGGTGTCAACTGCATCGCCACCATGTATCTGACCCACCTCTTCGCTAACGATATGGTCAAGCGCGGCCACGGCCGGATCCTCAACACGGGTT
>JAFUZN010000143.1 GCA_017476565.1 Clostridia bacterium | reverse complement strand
TCTTCGCTGCTCTGCTCTTCGGGTTTCTCATTTCCGTGTTGAGCCTCGCCTTTTTGACCCCTCTCATGAAGCTTCTCGGCAGCACCGAAACCATTCTCCCCTATGCCGTAGACTATGGGCGATGTATCCTGCTTTCCGGCACTGTTTACTGCGCCAGCTGCGTTCTCAACAACATCCTTCGTTACGAAGGGAAAGCCTTCTACGCAATGCTGGGACTGGTCTCCGGCAGTATCGTGAACATCGTACTGGACCCCATCTTTATTTTCGGGTTCCACCTGGGGGTTTTAGGAGCCGGGATCTCGACGGCCCTCTCCCAGACCTTGTCCTTTTTGATTCTCCTTTATATGGTCCTCAGTGGAAAAGCAGTCAGCAACATCTCCCTTCGCAAAGTGGATTTTCGCCACTTTTCCACCCTTTACTCCATTTGTCGAAACGGTTTCCCCAGCCTCATCCGACAACTCCTCAACACCACCGCCACCGCAGCCCTCAACATCAGTGCACGCCCCTTTGGGGACGCCGCCATTGCCGCTATGACCATTGACGGCAGAGTGGCCATGTTCATGGGCTCCTTTATTATCGGCATTGGGCAGGGCTACCAGCCGGTGGCAGCCTTCAACCACGGTGCCGAACGGCCGGACCGCATCAAAGAAGGGTTCCGTTTTACGCTCTTCTCATCGGAAGCCATCGTCGGGGTCCTCGCCATCCTGGCCATGCTGTTCCCGGCTCCCATCGTGGGCTTTTTCCGAGATGACCCGGAAGTCATCCGCATTGGAGCAAAGGCGATGTACTTTTTTGCCATCGCGCTTTTCTTCCAGCCCTTCAGCGTCTGCACCAACATGATGTTTCAGTCCCTGGGCGAAGCGCGGACCGCCTCTTTTCTCGCCACGCTGCGAAGCGGGCTCTACTACCTTCCGATCCTCGTCATTCTGCCCCGCTTCACAGGACTCTTCGGTATACAGAGTGCCTCCATGTGGTCCGACATTTTGACAACGTTGACGAGTCTTCCCTTCGCCATATGGTACTTCCGGAAACGGTTGCATACAGAATAAAATCCCGAAGCCTTGCTTCGGGATTTTTGATTCGACCTGAAAAGGGTCATTTTTTCTTTTTGGCAGCCTTTTCCGCGTTGCGCTTGTCGTTGATGATCTTGACATGCTCCTCCGTGATGAGGGTGACGTCGTTCTCCTTTGCCCAGTCGACACAGCCCATGAGGACCGTTTTCAGGAAGGGGCGCGGGACTTTGACGAAGTTCATGAGGGCTTCGTCCGTGAACTTGATGTCCGGGTCGCAGCGGTTCGCCGCATACTTGATGGAGTCGATATCGATCTCCTTCGGTGCGGGGACAGGCTCGCTGATGGCCTTTTTGCCCTTGAAGGGAGTATACCAGAAGTTGGTGGAATCTCTGTAACCGTAGTCGACGGGGACCGGCGGGAAGTCTTTCGCTTTGACGCCGTTGACGATGGCATCGTAGTATTTCGGCTTCATGAGGATCTTGTCGACTTTCAGAATGAAGTGGGCCCCAAACTTGGAAGTGATGCCGTTGAAGTCATTGTAGGGACCTTCATAACCGTCCATTTCCCCGGCTTGCCACTTGCCGCCGTTTTCAAGGCTCTTGTCCCAGGTGCACTCCATGACCTGGAAAGCGCTCTTGATGACTTTCGGGCGCTCCGGGTCTTTCGGGTCGGTCAGGCCGTCTTCGAACTTGAACTTGCAGTCTTTCATTTTGTCCTCGGAGGGTCCCGGGAACCCGAGACGGACCGCCTCTTTGAACGACTTCTTGTCGTCCGGAATGAAGTTCAGCGCCAGTTTCCCGGTACGCAGGACGTTCTGACAGGTGTTCGAATTGTTCCGGCACTCGAGGAGCATGGCATAGTAGTCCTTCCCCGCGATGTAATACGGGAACACCAGGGAGTAAGAACCGACATTCATGCTGCCATCCGGGTTGACGGTGGTGATACACACCGTAGGCATGGGGTAAAATGCGGAAGTCTGATAGAAATTGTCGACGATCCGCAGGTCTTTGAAGGAACTCATGAGAAAACTCTCCTTTCTCTTTCATGTCATTTTCAAAAGTTCTCTATATCAATTATATCTTTTTATTAAGCATTTGTATACTTTAATCAATAGCTGTACAACGCTTAAACCCTGCAATAAGAAAAAGGAGCCACGGGCAAGCCCGTGAGCTCCTTTTTCTTATGTATGTGTCGCTTTACCATAAAGCCTTAGTTGGCCCCGATCCGCTCGAGGATCGCGCTGGCGATCATCTTATGGCCCTTCAGGGTCGGATGGGGGTTGAAGCCGCTGTCGTCCAGGGTGAGGTTTTCGAGAAGCGGGATCGTCGCTTCATTATTGATCATGGGAATGTTTCGAAGTTCCACATAATAATAATTGTCGTACAGCGCTTCCCATTTCTGCTTCTGGGTATTGAGGATGTCATAATAAGGTTGGAGAGCATGCTCCAGGGAACGGTCCCCGGGCAAAATGCTCCAGTTGGTAGCCGGATTATAGCAGCCGACAGAAACGATGGTGACATCGGGGTTTAATTTATAAATCTGCTTGATGATAGCATCGTAGTTGATGAAATAGTCCGTAGCCCATTTGAGGCAGGTGATGTCCCACTGGAGCCAGTCTTTCACCCAGTTCTGGGGGTTCAGCGCAAAGCCGGCCAGGTAACGAACTGCCGTGTCAACGATGGTGCGTACAGCGCCCATTTCCCGAACCTTTTGCTGAACGGTCTTCTGCGGCTCTGTTTTATTGAAACGGCCATCCTCGGCAATGTCATAAACGCAGGCAATGGTGGGGATCCAGATGTCGTCAAAGCCCACGTCCAGAAGGATGACGTCCGATTCTTTGACAGCCTTCTGGTAAAGGGGACGAAGCTCATTCAAATGCTCTTCCGTGATGACGCCTTCTGACATATAGCCCATAACGTCCTTTAAAATGTAATCTGCTTCAAAATCGCTGTCCAGCAGATAGCGCAAATCGTAAGTCCGGATCCCGGAGATTCCAAAGGGATGAAGGGTCTCGGCACCCAGTTTTCGGGTCACAAGGTCCGGATAAGAGTCTTTGATCCGCTCACCATACAAGATCTGCTTTCCGTGGCGGTTATAATCCGGCAGGCCGAAACCGGAGCTGGCAGAGTCGCCAAGGGAAGTGACCACTTTGACTTTTTTAGACACCGGTTCGGTCTTAGCAAAGGAAGCAAAAGAGAAAAGCGGGACCAGCATGACGACCAGCAATAATGCTGCGATCAATTTCTTTTTCATGGTATACCCCTCCTTTAATTCGCTGAATCGATGGCCTGATTCATCTCTGCAAAGTCTCTCTCCAGCTGACCGATGACTCTGGGGCCTTCCTTCAAAAGAAGAAGCGGAGAAAGAACGCCGGACAGGGCAAAAATAACGACCAGTGCAACCCCGCCGCCGACGAGCACAAAAGCAAGTGCGCCGACGTTGGTCGCAATATACCCGGGAAGAAGTGCTCCCTGAAGAAGCAGTTTTCCTTCCGGAGTCTTGACCTCATAAAGAGCACTGGTCACCGGTGCGATTTTTCGGACCGATTTACTCACATTCTCGGGTGCGTTTTCGAGACCATCTGCAATGTCCAGAATGACGTCCTGTAAGGTGGTTACAGTTTTAGACGCAAAGTTTTTTCCAAAGAACCCTGCCAGGTTAGAAACGATTCCAACGCTCAGGTCCTGAACGGAGCCTGTATAATCCGGAGCTTGCTGTTTCTCGGTATTGGTTGCCCAACGTGCCAGTGCAAAAGGATGGCTGAAGGGCTGAGAACCATAGTAGACTAAAATGGGGTCATTGATGGTCCCGGTGTAAAGGTCGCCGGTGTCGATGCTTTCCACAGCATCTTTGGCAAGTCCGACCATTTCGTCGGAGCGGTTCTGTTCTTCTACTGCAAATGCAGCAGTAGATGCCATTGCAACGGTCAGGACGGCGATCATAAATGCGGCGATCACCTTGCGGATCGAGTTCATTGGGTTCTTCTCCTTTTCATACAAACATACAAAATCGTGATACATTTCAATCACCTTAAAAGAATCTTAAAGCAACTGACGGCTTTGCATCTTACCGAAAAGGTCAGCTTTTAGCAATCCCCAAAAAACGAACAAGTTGACCGTATTTTTTAAAACAAATAAAACACACGGCCCGAAACTGTCAGAATTTGGAGAATGCCTTCCGATTTGTTTCCAGACCGTGTATAGATTATGTTTTTGCTTTTAGTGATTTCACCCAAAAAAGGTGTGTTGTGCGGACAAAAGTTTTTGTTGTGAATAAAGCAAAGAAAAGACTTATTTATACCTTACCCATCGCCTTGAGTCTGTGGGTGAAGACCTTGTCATAGGCACTTGCCCATTTTTGAACGGCAAAACGGGAATAGTGTTTTGGCAGGAACTGTTCAACCGCCAGAGCAGCCGCCACATCGAGGACAACGCCGGCCCCTTTATAGAGAAGGTCCGGGTCCTTAAGGACTGCGAGTCCCCGCTTCGGAAGGTCCGAATCGTAGTGGAGGAACTTCCAAAGGCTCGTATGGTTCGCCGTAATGGTCAGTTCGTTGTGGGTCTGAATGCCTTCATTGAAAGCATAGTCCAGCTGAGCCTGCGAGACCCGGGTCAAAAGGAGTTTGACAAGGGCCAGCGGGGCAATGTTCTTCCCCATCTTCTGGAAATACTCATACTGGTAGTTCCAAAGGGTCTCGGCGGAGTAAGTCTCCGTCTTGTCAGCCATAATGGTCTCGGCAAGGATCTTGGAATTTTTGAGAGCATTGCCGATTCCGGAGCCGATGATGGGCACCGTCATGAAAGCAGAGTCCCCAATGGCGGCATAACCGTCGGCCACCATAATGGACAGGGGCTGGCGGACCGGGATCAGGACCAGCTGGCCGCCTCTCAACTTCTTGGTGCCGAGCTGCGGGTTGTCTTTGCGGTACCGTTCGGCAATGGCCTCTGCCTCCGAAACGGACAGGGGGTCCATGTGACCAATGAGCAGGTCAGAGAAGGTGTCTTCGGTGGCGATCCACCCAATGCCAATGGACTCTTCATCCGGGAACAGGATGACTTTATACTTGTCTTCTACGGTGTCCGGGTCCACCGGCAGGTCGTAGAATGCTCGGTAGACGTAGAACTTCTCTCCCCAGTTCGGGTGCTTCTGGATGCCCAGAACGTCCGGCAGTTTCGTGCGGACGGGAGACTCTGCTCCGGCAGCATCAATGACTAAATCGCCATAGAACTCTCCCTTGTCGGTGGTGATGCCGATGACACGGTCTCCGGCCATAATGGGCCCGTTGATCTTCACGCCGTACTCGATTTTGACGCCGTTGCCCGTGGCAAAATCGATGAGGAGCTTATAGATGTCGGAGCGCTCCATCTTGATTTCCATTTCATTGGGGTCGTTCGGAACTCTCTGGCGGATCTTCTTGTCAGGGGTGGTATGGGGACCGTAGAACGTCATATCGATCTTCCACTCCCAGGGCAGGCCCACCTGTTCCGGGCGGGGACAGCCCACCACGTCCAGGGCCTTCGGGTCGAAGATGTCCGTCCAGTCATAGCCGAGTTTGCCCTCTTCCCCGCGTTCATAGACGGTGACATCGTAGCCGTTCTTGGCCAGGAGTGCGGCAGCGGTGAGACCCCCGTGTCCGGCACCGGCCACAATGATTTTCTTACCCATGTTCGTACCTCCTAATATCAAAGTAAGTCCATTATAACACAAAAGCGGACCCCAAAAAGGAGTCCGCTTGGTTCAGTTTCGAGTAGAAATATTTATGCGCCCAGAGTATCGAGGATCTGGTTCGCGATGTACACGTGACCCGCAGCCGTCGGATGGGGGTCCCAGCCGCCTTTCTGAAGTGCAGGGATCCCGCTCAGAAGGTCGTTGACCGTGTTGGAAACAACTTCCGTGTTGGGAACATCTACAAAGACGAAGTCATGAACGCCGTCATTCAGATGAGATTTCATCGCATTGTTGAAGTTGTTGTACTCAAAGTTCAGAAGCTGGCCGAGGTACAGCCCGGAGCCGTCCGGAATGGTCCAGTCCTTGAAGGGGTTGTAGCAGCCTACAGCCACCAGAGTGACGTCCGGGTTCAGCGCATAGATGTCATTGACGATGGCATTGAACTGCTCCCCGAAACCGGCGATGGTGTCATACAGCGCCTGCTCCAGTTCATAGATGTACCGGGGGCTGTTGAGGATGCGGTTCACCGGGTCGTTGGTGGTCATGGAGAAGTCGGTAAAGGTCCCCATGGTGGTCAACCAAGTGTCGTTGAAGCCGATCTCGACGATGACCATGTCGGCCTCTGCGATGGTCTTCTGCATTTCCGGACGTGCAGCTTTCATGACGTCCAGGTTATAAGCCTCGTTTCCGGAGAGGGCACCGATGAAGTTTTGGGTCACGAAGTCGCCCTCGTAGTTGTTCTCGAGGAAGACCCGGAGCTCTTTGGTCCGGAACCCGGGAGAGACATAGGGAGTGTAGTTCTGCGGAGCAATGCCGAGACCGTCTGCCACAAGGTCACCGAAGGACCCTTTGACGCGGACGTTCTGCAGGCAGTACTGCCCATAGCTGTCATAGTCCGGAAGGCTGAAGCCGGCGGCGATGGAGTCACCGAGGACCACGAGCTTTTCCACTTTTTTCCCGTTCCGGTCGTAAGCAAAAGCCGAGACCGCAACGCAGGAAATGATCATCAGGACCGCCAGAAGAACGGCAAAGATTTTCTTGGATGCTTTCATAAAGCTTCCCCTTTCTCGAATGATTTCACATTTGCTGTTTGTGTTTCATACATTACCCTAATACTATAACCAAATATTCACAAAATGTCCATCATTAAAACAGATACAAAAAGCCTCACCACTTGTGAGGCTTTTGTAACATATGTGCAATCTACATCAGTATTGATACATGCCTTTGAAGACCAAAACCGTGTTGCCGGAGAGGGTCACCCGTTCGTCCGTATAGTTGACGATGAGATCTCCGCCGGGAAGTTTGACAGTGATGTCTTCGCCTTTGCGGCAATACCCGTTTTCACAGGCGGCAATGACCGCACCGCAGGCACCGGTGCCGCAGGCCATAGTCTCCCCATTGCCCCGTTCATAGACCCGTACCTTCAGAGTACTGCTGTTGACGACCCGCACGAATTCGGTATTGATGCGGTCCGGGAAGTAGGGTGCATTTTCGAACTGAGGTCCTACTACGGAGAGGTCGATGGGGTCGACCCGGTCACAGAAGACCACGCAGTGGGGGTTGCCGATGGAACAGCAGGAAATGTTGTACTCCTTCCCGCCAACGGTGACCGCCCGGTTCAGAATACGGTCTCCTTCGAGGGTCGTGGGCAGAGAAACCGCAGACAGGTCCGCAGGGCCCATGTCTACTTCCACATAGTTGACTCGGCCGTCCCTTGTGTAAAGGTGCATCTTCTTGACCCCGGCAGCCGTCTCCACGGACATGTCTTCCGTAAAGGCATAGCCGTTGTCGTAGAGGTATTTCGCCACAGACCGGATACTGTTGCCGGCCATCTTCCCTTCCGAGCCGTCCCGGTTGAAGATGCGCATCTTGGCATCGGCCACTTCAGACTTCTCGATGAGGACCACACCGTCTGCACCGATCCCATAGTGCCGGTCGCACATGGCTAGGGCGAGGGACTCGGGACAGGTGATCTCGTCTTTGAAGTTTTCAATGAAAATGTAGTCATCGCCGGTGGCCTGCATCTTGGAGAATTCCAGGACCTGCTTCGTGCGGCGCATGTGGTTGATGTCCACAAGCTCCGTATTCTGCTGACTGAACCGGGAGGCAATGATGTCTGCGGTAGCCATGGCCGTGTCGAGGGACGTAAAGCAAGGCAGGTTCAACAGCAGAGCTTTCCGACTCAGGGCGATGTAATCGTTGATGGAGTCGTCCATGAGAGCCCCGGTGTAGACAAGGAAACTGATGTTCCCCTCTTCCATGAGCCGGAAGAGCGCTTCCCGGTGTTTTTCCCCAATGTCGGGACCCAAGTCCACGACATCGGTCCCGAGGTGCTCAATGTGAGCAGCCGTTTCCGAGGTCGCATAAATCTTGAAGCCCAGGTCGTCGAGCTTTTTCGCGAGGGAGACCGACTCGAGGTTATCGTACTTGTCCACCGAGATGAAGACTCCGACATCTCCTGCCACATGGGGCACCTTGATGTGTCGACCGGCTGCAGTCAAACCTTTGAAGAGGGCTTCGTTCAGGTTTTTCCCGACGCCCAGGACTTCCCCGGTAGACTTCATTTCCGGACCCAGGTAAGAGTTGGCATCCATGAGTTTCTCGAAGGAGAAGACCGGGACTTTGACAGCCACATAGGGCGGTTCCCGGTAAAGGCCGGTGCCGAAGCCCATCTCTTTGAGGGGCTCTCCCAGCATGACCCGGCTCGCCAGTTCCACCATGGGGATCCCGGTGACTTTGGAAATGTATGGCACCGTCCGGGAAGCTCTCGGGTTCACTTCGATGACGTAGAGTTCATTCTGGTAGATGAGGTACTGGATGTTGACGAGACCCTGGGTCCCCAGGTCCAGCGCCAACTTTTCAGATGTGTCGACAATGATGTCGATCATCTTGTCGTTCAGGCCATAGGGCGGGTACACGGCAATGGAGTCGCCGCTGTGGACACCGGCCCGCTCCACGTGCTGCATGATGCCCGGGATGAGAATGTCTTTCCCGTCCGAGATGACGTCCACTTCCAGTTCGGTGCCCATCATATATTTGTCCACGAGGACCGGGTTGTCGATGCCCTGGTTCAAGATCTTCGTCATGTAGACTTCCACTTCGTTGTCGTCGTGGACGATCTTCATGTTCTGACCGCCGATGACATAGGACGGTCTCAGAAGGACCGGGTAGCCCAGTTGCCGGGCGGTCTTCAGGGCTTCTTCCAGGGTGTGGACCCCGGTCCCCTTCGGGCGCTTGATGTTGTATTTTTCGAGAAGGGCGTCGAACCGTTCCCGGTCCTCTGCCGTGTCGATGGACTCGGCGGAAGTCCCGAGGATCTTGATGCCGTTCTCGTCAAGGAACTTGGTGAGGGCAATGGCGGTCTGACCGCCGAAGGCCACGACGACCCCGACGGGGTTCTCTACTTTGATGATGTTCATGACATCTTCCGGCGTCAGGGGCTCGAAGTACAGCCGATCCGCCGTGTCATAGTCGGTGGAGACCGTCTCCGGGTTATTGTTGACGATGACCACGTCATAGCCCAGCTTTTTGAGGGTCCAGACGCAGTGGACGGAAGAATAGTCGAACTCGATACCCTGGCCGATGCGGATGGGCCCGGAACCCAGGACGATGACCGTGGGCTTCCCGGAGCGGGCAAAGGCCCGGGACTCACAGGTGTTGTCATAGGTCGAATAGAAATAGGGCGTTGTTGCGGCGAACTCGGCGGCACAGGTGTCGACCATTTTATAGACCATGTCCCGGGGCGTGACGCCGGCCACTTTGAGGCTGGGCGCGCCGGAAAGGACACAGAGGGCGTCGTCCGGGTAACCGAACTGCTTGCCTTCCTCATAAAGGGCCTGGTTCAGACCGGGGATGAGTTTCTTTTCAAAGTCTGCGAGCTTCTTCAATTTATAGAGGAACCAGCGATCGATCTTCGTAATGTCGAAGACCTCATCGACCGAGACCCCCATTTTGAGAGCTTCGAAGACCGTGAACATGCGGAAGTCATCGACCCGCTCCAAGCGCTTACGGATGGGGGCATCGTCTTTGGCATTCCGGTTGAGTGTATTCAGAGAGATCTCCGCTCCCCGGACGGCCTTCAGGACCGCACTTTCGAAGCTCGTGCCAATAGACATGACTTCTCCGGTAGCCTTCATCTGGGTCCCCAACTGCCGTTTCGCGTTGGGGAACTTGTCGAAGGGCCACTTCGGGAACTTGACTACAATGTAGTCGAGGGCCGGCTCGAAACAGGCGCAGGTCTCCCCCGTGATGTCATTGGTGATCTCGTCGAGGTTGTACCCCAGGGCGATCTTTGTCGTGATCTTCGCAATGGGGTAACCGGTGGCCTTGGAGGCCAGCGCAGAGGACCGGGACACCCGGGGGTTGACTTCAATGACCGCGTACTCGAAGGTGTCGGGGTTCAGGGCGAACTGGCAGTTGCACCCGCCGACGATGTCGAGGGCGGTGATGATGTTGAGGGAAGCGGACCGGAGCATCTGGTACTCCTTGTCCGACAGGGTCTGGGCCGGGGCCACGACAATAGAGTCTCCCGTATGGACCCCTACGGGGTCGAAGTTCTC
Source organism: Clostridia bacterium (assembly GCA_017476565.1). GTDB lineage: Bacteria > Bacillota > Clostridia > Oscillospirales > Acutalibacteraceae > RUG420. Next base: position 5,214 of record JAFUZN010000143.1, on the reverse strand, counting down.
CATGGAGCAGACGGCAATAACGTTACCGGCATAGTCCCGCATGGTCTCGAACTCGATTTCTTTCCAGCCGGAGACACACTTTTCCACTAAGATCTGGTGAATAGGAGAAGCCTCCAGGCCGGTATAGGCATAGAGCTTCAGTTCTTCTTCATTGTTGGCAATGCCGCCACCGGCACCACCCAGAGTAAAGGCCGGACGAACGATGACCGGGTAACCGATCTTCTTCGCCACCTCGAGAGCCGTGAGCATATCTTCGGCAATATCGGAAGGGATGACCGGCTCGCCAATGGCTTCCAGGGTCTCTTTGAAGAGTTCCCGGTCTTCCGCTTTGTCGATGGCTTCCACATTGGTGCCGATCAGCTTCACGCCATGTTCCGTCAGGAAGTTTTCCTTCTCCAGCTGCATGGAGATGGTGAGGCCCGTCTGCCCGCCGAGACCGGCGAGAAGACTGTCGGGCTGCTCTTTTTCGATGATCCGCTTGACCGTCTCGGCGGTCAGGGGCTCCAGGTAGATCTCATCGGCCAGGGCCTGGTCCGTCATAATGGTGGCCGGGTTCGAGTTGACCAGGACCACATTGACCCCCGCTTCTTTCAGGACGCGGCAGGCCTGGGCGCCGGCGTAGTCGAACTCCGCAGCCTGACCGATGACGATGGGGCCGGAGCCGATGACGAGGACTTTTTTGATATCGTTATTCAGCGGCACTAGACGCACCTCCTTTGGCGATTCTCATGGTTTTCACAAAACGGTCGAAGAGGAACGAGGTATCGTGAGGACCGGAATTGGCTTCCGGGTGGAACTGCACCGTAAAGGCGCCGAGGTTCGGGTAGTCGATGCCCTCACAGGTCTTGTCATTCGCGTTGATGTACCGCTCCACCCCGTTCTTCACCGTCTCGGAAACGACGGCGTAGCCGTGGTTCTGACTCGTAATGAAGGTCCGGGTGTCCAGGACATCTTTACAGGGCTGGTTGACGCCCCGGTGACCGTATTTGAGTTTGGTGGTCTTCGCGCCGGCGGCCAGGGCCGTCAGTTGGTGGCCAAGGCAGATCCCGAAAATAGGTTTGAGTCCCAGAAGTTTCTCGATCTGCTCTACCTGGAAGGTGGCGTCCGCCGGGTCCCCGGGACCGTTGGACAGCATGATGCCGTCCGGTTCTTCCCGCAGGACTTCTTCGGCCGTAACGGTAGCGGGCAGGACCAGTACATCGCAGCCCCGTTTCTGGAGTTCTCGGATGATGTTCCGTTTGGCACCGTAGTCGAGAAGAGCCACTTTCAGGGCGCCCTCTTCCCCGGCGCTGCCTTCCACCGCTTCGAAGAGCTTCGGCTCCTCGGTGGTGACGGAGGGCACTGCATCGGTGATGACATAAGACAAGACCTCCGAGAGGTCGGCGGGGACTGAATCGCACAAAATGGCGTTCATGACCCCGTGTTCCCGGATGGTCCTGGTGATTTCACGTGTATCGACTCCGTAAATGCCGGGAACGCCCTGGTCCTTGAGAAAGGTGTCCAGGGTGTACTGGCAACGGAAATTGGAAGGCTGCTCGCACCACTCCCGGACGACATAGCCTTTGACGAAGCACTTGCCTTCGAAGTCGTCCTCAATGATGCCGTAGTTCCCGATGAGCGGGTAAGTCTGCAGCACGATTTGTCCATAGTAGCTGGGGTCCGTCAGAGTCTCAATGTACCCGCACATGCCGGTCGTGAAGACCAGTTCTCCCGTGCTCTCGACATCGGCTCCAAAGGCATACCCCTCATAGACGGTCCCGTCCGACAGGACCAGGTAACGTTTTTTCTGAGAAGGCGCCGCAACGGTGGTGGCGGTGTCCGTTCGTTTCAGAAATTGTGACATGTTCAGTCGATCTCCCCAATGGTGGCGGCCATGACCGCCTTGATAGTATGCATGCGGTTCTCTGCTTCCTGGAAGACGATGGAGGCCTCTGACTCGAAGACTTCATTGGTGACTTCCATGCTGTCCCGGGAGAAACGTTCGCCCATCTCTCTGCCAATGGTGGTCTTCCAGTCGTGGAAGGCCGGCAGGCAGTGCATGAAAACAGCGCCCTCGGCGGCATTGTCCATGATCTTCTTCGTCACAGCGTAATCCTGCAGGTCCCGGATCCGCTCGGCCCAGACTTCGATGGGCTCACCCATGGAGACCCAGACGTCTGTGTAGATGACGTTGGCATTCTTAGTGGCTTCCATGGGGTCCGTAATGAACCGCACAGAGCCGCCGGTCTCCTTGCAGATCTCTTCGCAGGTCTTCACAAGGTCATCGGCCGGGAAGTAACGCTTGGCGGGGGCGCAGGCCACGAAATTGAGGCCCATTTTCGCGCAGCCCACCATCAGCGAGTTGCCCATATTGTAGCGGGCGTCTCCCATGTAGACGAAGTTGATGCCTTCGAGGTACCCGAAGTGTTCCTTGATAGTCAGGAAGTCTGCCAAAATCTGCGTCGGGTGGTATTCGTTGGTGAGACCGTTCCAGACCGGCACGTCGGAGTACTTGGCCAGTTCTTCGACAATGTCCTGCCCGTAGCCCCGGTATTCAATGCCCTCGAACATGCCGGAGAGAACTCTTGCGGTGTCGGCAATGCTCTCCTTTTTCCCGATCTGAGAATCGGTCGGGTTCAGATAGGTGCACCCCATGCCGAGGTCGTGGGCCGCCACTTCAAAGCTGCAGCGGGTCCGGGTGCTGGTCTTTTCGAAGATGAGGGCTATGTTCTTGCCTTCGCAGTAGCGGTGCGGTGTGCCCGCCTTTTTCTTCGCTTTCAGGTCCGCGGCAAGGTCGATCAGATACCCGATCTCTTCCGGGGTGAAGTCCAGCAGTTTCAGAAAGTCTCTACCCTTTAAATCCATGAGAATTCTCCTCTATTATTACAAACATTATTATGCAGAAATGATACACGTTTCCCTCATAAAATTCAATAGTGGAGCCTTCTCGGAAGCAAAAGAAAAGAGCAGAGGCACCTCTCCCACCTGGGGAGAAGAACACCTTTGCTCTTCGCCGGGTATTGTATCACGTTTCGGCCTCCAGTTCAAGGAGCAGTTCCCGGTCTTCCTCCGTGAGTTTCCCCGCGGCGATGTACTCCTCAAAAAGGTCCGGTCTCCGCTCCCGCGTGAGCCGCAGGGACTCCTTCCGCCGCCAGCGGCGAATACGTCCGTGGTCTCCCGAGAGGAGCACCTCCGGGACCGGCTCTCCCTCATAGTCCCGGGGCTGGGTGTACTGAGGGTATTCGAGGAGCCCGTCTTCGAAAGACTCGTCCTCTGTGCTGGCTTTTCGGAGGGCCCCGGGCAGAAGCCGGGCAATGGAGTCCGTGATAGTCATAGCGGGCAGTTCGCCTCCCGTGAGAATGAAGTCTCCCAGGGAGACCTCTTCGTCCACATGGTCGAGAATGCGGGCGTCCATCCCTTCGTAGTGGCCACAGAGAAGGACGAGGTGATCAAGGTCCGCATACCGGTGGGCGGCCTTCTGGTCATACTTCTTTCCCGCCGGAGTCATGGCGACCACGAGTGGTTCGTTGTCCGACCGGGAGCGTACTTCCCGCAGGGCGTCCAGCACTGGCTGACAGCGCATCACCATACCGGCTCCGCCCCCGAAGGGTGAGTCGTCGATGTGTCGGAAACTGCCGTGGGCATACTCTTTGATGTCCACGATGTCGATGGTCACAAGACCCTTTTCCCGAGCCCGTGCCACGACGGGGGTTTGAAGGAAGCTTTCAAAGCTTTCCGGAAAAATGGTCAGAATGGTGATGGTCATGAGGTTCCCTCTTTCCAACGGTTTCCTCTAGTATAACATAACAAGGCTCCTAACCTCGTCATAAGATGCACTCCTCAGCGCTTCCGCATCCGGAAGAGAACGAGCGAGCTCGAACATTTCATCGCAGATGGACAGCAACAACAAAAACTTTCTATTTGTGGTATAGTTAGAGAAGAACATTTCAGGAGGAATTCCCTATGAATTCGAAATCGGCCTATCGCCCTGAAGCAAAAGCCAGCGCTTTGCTGCCTATTCTGGTGTTCCTGGTTTTGTACCTGGGCATCGGCATTTTCTTTGAGTACATTCACCCCATGGAAGGACAGATGGGCTTTTACATCATGTCCGTCGTTCTGGCCTTCACCCTCGCCTGGGTCACCGCCATGGTCCAGGACCGGACAAGGACCTTCGATGAGAAGATCCACCTCTGTGCCAAAGGCATTGGAGACGACAATATCACTATCATGATCTTCATCTTTCTCTTTGCCGGCATGTTCGGCGGCATTGCCAAAGCGGCCGGCGGGGCCGCCAGTACGGCGAACTTTTTACTGGAGCTGCTCCCCGGCAGCCTCGCCGTCCCCGGCATGTTCGTCATTGCAAGTCTCATTTCCATGTCCATGGGCACCAGTGTAGTCACCGTGACCGTGTTGGTCCCCGTCGCCGTCTCTCTGGCAGACAGCGCCGGTCTCAGTGTCCCCTACTGTGCGGGCATTGTCCTCGGCGGGGCCATGTTCGGCGACAACCTGTCCTTTATTTCCGACACCACCATTGCGGCCACCAAGACCCAGGGCGTCGAAATGAAAGACAAGTTCAAAACGAACTTTCTCATCGCCCTGCCGGCAGCCATCGTCACCCTCTTCATCATCTACATGATCGGGAACCGGCCCACAGACCTCGGCCACTTCAATTACAACATCTGGCAGGCCATCCCCTATTTCCTCGTGCTCATCGCTGCCCTCTGCGGGGTCAACGTATTCTACGTCTTGGGAGGCGGCACCGTTCTGTTCTTCCTGGTGGGTCTTTTCACAAAGTCCCTGACCTTTACGAGCGCTCTGACCGCCATGGGCGATGGACTCTCCGGCATGTTCGAAACCATCATCGTCACCTTGCTGGTGGCCTCCATTGGAGCTCTGATGAGAGAAAACGGAGGCTTTGAGGCTATTCTGAAGTTCATCAAGAAAGTGGCGAAAGGCCGGAAAGGCGGCATGTTCGGCATTGCCGGTCTCACGGGGCTGCTCGATGTTGCCACCGCTAACAACACCGTCACCATCGTTTTGGCTGGTCCCATCGCCAAGGAGATCTCCGAAGAATACGACATTTCCCCGAAAAAGACCGCCTCCATTCTGGACACGGTCTCCTGCGTCTTCCAGGGCATCATCCCCTACGGCGCTCAGCTCCTGGTGGCCGCCGGCCTCGCCGGCATCTCCAGCGTCTCCATGATGCCCTACCTCTACTACCCCTATCTCCTCGGC
>JAFUZN010000142.1 GCA_017476565.1 Clostridia bacterium | reverse complement strand
CTCGCACATATCCTTCTGAACCACGAGTTTGAAACGCTCGACTTTTACGGGGAAGAGAACGTTCCCCAGGAAGGCCCTTTCATTTTGGTCTCCAACCATGTGAACGGGTATGACCCCATCACCTTCATCTATGGAATGCGGGCGAGACGCTGCTGCTTCTTTATGGCAAAGGAAGAGTTCTTCCGGGCCTTTTATATCCGCATTCTTCTGGAATCTCTCGGAGGCTTTCCCGTCAAGCGTGGGACCGCCGACCGGGATGCCATGAAGTTTGCAGTGCGCACTCTGAAAGACGGCCGCTTTGGCCTGGTCATGTTCCCCCAGGGGACCCGAGACCGGGAGCGGAAACGTCCGGAACTGGACTCCACCGCCAATGGGTTTGTCATGATCGCCCGGGACTCCGGCGTGCCGGTGGTGCCTGCCTCGGTGCACCTCGAGTCCGATCTTTCGAAAAAGCATCCGAAATGCATTGTGCGCTTCGGAGAAGCGATCCCCTTTGAAGAACTGGGCTTTACCCCCGGTTCCAAAAAGAAAAAAGAGCTCAACGCCGCAGCGGAGCTCATTTGGAAGAAGGTCCAGGAATTATGGGACATGGACGAGATGTAACAATCATCCTCGCGGACCACGCCGGCTTTTGCTTTGGCGTCGATCGGGCGATCCAGCAGATCGAAGAGTACCTGAAGGAGCAGCCCAACGTCTACGCAATGGGTCAGGTGGTCCACAACAACGATGTCAACGACCGGCTCGCCGGTCTTGGCCTTCATTTTGAAGAAGATGAAACGAAGATGCCGGAAGACGCCCAGGTGGTCCTGCGCACCCACGGGGTCCCGAAACGGGTCTACGACTATTATGAGGGCAAACAGATGCCCTATCTCGATGTGGTCTGTCCCTTCGTCAAGCGGATCCATAAGATCGTCGCCGGGTTCGACCCCGAAACCGACATCATGCTCCTCGCCGGCACGGAAGGCCATGCGGAAGTGATCGGAACTTTGGGCTTTGCTTCCTGTCCCGCCTATGTCATCCACGATGCAGAAGAACTGGAACTTCTCTACCGGGCCCATGAGGCCGAATGGGAGGGGAAACAGCTGAAGCTCATCGCCCAGACCACATATAGCCTGGAAGAATGGGAAAAGTGCGTAACATCAATAAAATTTTTATGTACAAACTATTCCATTTTTGGTACAATATGTAAAGCTACCGAAGAACGCCAACATGAAGCTGAAGTACTTTCCAAACAGGTAAACAGAATGATAGTTGTCGGTGGCAGACACAGTTCTAATACTGTCAAACTGTACGACGTTTGTAGGAAAAACTGTGAGACTTTGCTCGTTCAGGATGCCTCGGAGTTAGACCCGGCATTTCTGAAGGGAGCGGACACCATCGGTGTCACAGCAGGAGCGTCTACGCCTTCTGCAACAATTAAGGAGGTACTTGAAGCCATGTCCGAAGAAGTAAAAACCACCATCGAAGAGAACGAAGATTTTGAGGCAATGCTCGAAGAGAGCCTCAGCAACATGTCTACTGACGGCCGCGTCGAAGGCACTGTCGTCGGGATCACCCCGACCGACATCCTGGTCGACATCGGCAGAAAGCAGACCGGTTATCTCAAGTATGACGAGTACAGCTATGACCCGACCGTCGACCCCGCTACGGACGTTAAAGTCGGCGATACCATCAACTGCGTCATCATGAAGACCAACGATGTTGAGGGCACCATCATGCTGTCCAAGAAACGCTTTGACAGCGCCAACGCCTGGAGCGAACTGGAGACCGCCGCGGAAGAGGGCACCATCATCGAAGGTACCGTCACCGACATCAACAAGGGCGGCGTCATCGCTACCACCGACAAGGGCTCCCGCGTCTTCATCCCCGGTTCGCTGGCCACTGCCAGCAGAGGGGAACCCCTGGAAGACCTCAAGAACACCCGTGTCCGGTTCAAGATCATCGAACTTGCCAAGCCGAGAAAACGTGCTGTAGGCTCCATCCGTGACGTCCTCAAAGAGGAGCGGAAGGCTGCTCGCGAGAAGTTCTGGGAGACTGCGGAAGAAGGTCAGACCTTCACCGGCGTCGTCAAATCCCTCACTTCCTACGGCGCATTCGTCGACATCGGCGGCATCGACGGCATGATCCACATTTCCGAACTCTCCTGGAAGCGCATCAAGCATCCGTCTGAGGTCCTCAATGTGGGCGATACCGTTGAAGTCTATATCAAGTCCCTTGAGAATGAGCGCATCTCTCTTGGTTATAAGAAAGACGAAGACAACCCCTGGGTCGTCCTCAGTAAGACCTATGAAGTCGGCGACGTGGTCGAAGCTACAATCGTTGGCATGACCGCTTTCGGCGCCTTTGCCAATGTCATCCCCGGCATCGACGGTCTCATCCACATCTCTCAGATCGCCAACCAGCGCATCGAGAAGCCGGACGACGTCCTGACCAAGGGCCAGACCGTCAAGTGCGAGATCACCGACATCGACTACGACAAGAAGCGTGTCAGCCTGTCCATCCGCAAGCTCCTGGAAGAGGGCGAGGACCTGACCGATATCCTGGAGGAACTTCCGGCTGATGAGGAAGTCGTCGATGAGGCTCCCGTTGAAGAAGCTGTCGACGAGGCCCCGGTTGAAGAGGCTCCTGTTGAAGAGGTTGCTGAAGAAGCCCCTGCAGCGGAGGAAGTCGTTGAGGAGGCCCCCATTGAAGAGGCCCCTGCAGAGCAAGAGGCTCCTGAAGAGGAAGCTGCTGAATAATGCAAAACTTACAAAGACCACCGACTTCGGTGGTCTTTTTCTTTACCCGTCTTTATCCTTGTGCTATAATCAAAAAAGCCAAATTTTTTACAGGAGGTACTGCTGTTGCGCAAACAGGAGCAGGTCCTTTCTGTTATCGCTCTTCTATTGTTGGCCGGAGTAATTCTATATCATGTGCTCTCCTCGCCGCTGCGCTATGACATTGTGGTGGAAGAAGAGGTCACAACGGAAACTGTTGTCCCAGCGACTACGGTTTCTTTCTCTGTCACTGAACCGGAGACAGGGACTTCTTCGGAACTTTCTGCGGAAGCCTCTGTTACGGCTGTAACAGCCCTTCCGGGCATCGACTCCACCGGCAAAGTCAACCTCAATACCGCGACGCTTCAGGATCTGATGACCCTGAAAGGCATTGGTCAGTCCAAAGCCCAGGCCATCCTCGATGACCGGAATGAGAACGGGCCTTTTTCCTCCGTCGAGGACCTGACCCGAGTGAGCGGTATCGGCGAGAAAACCTTTGAGAACCTCAAAGATCAGATCACAGTATAAACCGAGGACAAACTATGCAATACATCATCCTGGACCTCGAATGGAACACCGCTTTCGACAGGGTCCACAAAGAGTTCGTCAACGAGATCATCGAGTTCGGCGCCGTAAAACTGGATGAAGACCTCCGGGAGGTCAGTACCTTTTCCAGTTTTGTCAGACCGGTCATCGAGAAGAAGCTGACTTCCCGGGTCCGAAAACTGACCCACATCACCAATGAAGACGTGCAGAGCGCCGAGCGCTACTTGCCGGTCACCAACCGCTTTTCCGAGTGGATCGGAGACGACCCGGAGACGGTGGTCATGTCCTGGGGGGACATGGACATTCGGGCCCTCATCAGCAACAACGGTTTTGCCTTCCGCGATGTAACGATTCCCTATATCCATCAATACGTGGACCTGCAGGGCTGCTTTATGAAGCAGAAGGGCCTGCCGAAAGCTCACCAGGTGGGGCTTTCCACCGCCGCGGAAATGATCGACATCGACCCGGACACTTACGCCCTGCACCGGGCGCTGGGGGACAGCCTTCTGGCCTCCGACTGCTTCCGGGCCATCTACGATGACGTGGACCTCGAAGACTACATCGTCGACGTCGATGAAGATTTCTACCAGCAGATGCTGTTCAAGCCTTACATCATCAAGGAACTCACCGACACCGGAGTGGACAAAAGCATGCTGGACTGCAGCTGCATTATTTGCGGACAGCCCGCCGCCAAGCTCAGCGACTGGCGCTTCTCCGGCAGTTCTTTCCACGCCATTTACAAATGCGCCCCCTGTAACCAGAAGTACCGGGTGAACGTCCAGTTCAAGCGCCAGTACAACCAGGTGGTCTCCAAAAAGACCGTCCTCAAAATCAAAGACAAGAAAAAGAAAAAAGCGTAACTCAAATCTGAGTTACGCTTTTTATTATCCAATCAAGTCTTTCATCGAATACTTGCCGGACGGTTTTCCTTTGAGGAAGGCGGCGGCGTTGAGGGCGCCGTTTGCGAAGATCTTTCGGCTGGCGGCGTGATGCTTGATGCTGATCACTTCGTCGGGTCCGCCGAAGAGGACTTCGTGTTCGCCGACGATGGTGCCGGCCCGGACGGCGTGGATGCCGATCTCATTGACGGGACGCTTCTCCCGCTTTGAGGCCCGGTCGAACTCGTAGTCGACCTTGTCCTCCAGGACAGAACTGATTTCGTCGGCGATCATCAGAGCGGTGCCGCTGGGGGCGTCCAGCTTCTGGTTGTGGTGAGCTTCAATGATCTCGATATTGAACCCGGGGTAGAGGACCTCGGCGGCCTGTTTGGCCAGTTCCGAGATGAGGTTGACGCCGATGGACATGTTGGCGGAGAAGAAGACCGGGATGGTCTTCGACGCCTCGTCGATGGCGGCCAGCTGTTCCTCGTTGAAGCCGGTGGTGCAGATGACTACGGGCACCTCGTTGTTAAGGGCGTAAGTCAGGATGCTGTCCAGCGCGGCGGGGTTCGAGAAGTCGATGATGACATCGGGTTTTGCCGTAATGTTCTCATAGTCCGTGTAAGTGGAGAAGGAGAAGACTTCTGTCTCCGGTGCCTTATAGTCGACTCCGGCGGTGACTTCAATGTCCTCCCGCTCCTTGGAAAGTTCCAGGATGACCCGGCCCATACGGCCAAGGTACCCGTTCAGTAATACATTCGTCATAAGAGGCCTCTTATTCTTTGATCAGGTCAAAACGGGCCAGGACCGCTTTGAGTTTGGCCAGCTGTTCGTCACTCATGACGTCCAGAGGCATTCTGCAGTCGCCGACTTCCTTGCCCATGAGGTTCATGGCAGCCTTGACCGGAATGGGGTTAACGTCCATGAAGAGAGCATTGATGAGGTCGATGTACTCGATCTGCAGACGGGCGGACTCGGCCACGTTCCCGTTAATGGCTTCCATGGCAATGTCGTGGGCCAGCTTCGGAGCTACATTGGACAGGACCGAGATGACACCCTTGCCGCCGAGGGCACAAAGGGCAGTGATCTGGTCGTCGTTACCGCTGTAGAAATCGAGCTTGTCACCACAGAGCTGCATGGTCTTGGCGAAGGCCGCGAGGTTGCCGTTGGCTTCTTTGGCGGCGACGATGCGGGGGAACTCAGCCAGTTCTGCATAGGTCTCCGGTTTAATGTCCACGCCTGTGCGGGAGGGGACATTGTAGAGCACGATGGGCTTGGAGACCCGGTCGTGGATGTAGCGGTAGTGGCGGACAAGACCGGTCTGGGAGGTCTTGTTGTAGTAGGGAGTCACCATAAGGAGGGCGTCTGCACCGACTTTCTCCGCCTCGTTGGAAAGCTTGACGGCGAAAGCGGTGTCGTTGGAACCGGTACCGGCAATGACCGGAACGCGGCCGGCCACCTGTTTGCAGGTGAACTCGATGCCTTTGACGTGTTCGACGATGTCCAGAGCGGAGCCTTCACCGGTGGTGCCGATGCTGATGATGGCGTCGGTGCCGGCAGCGATCTGCTCTTCGATGAGCTCTGCCATCTTCGGATAGTTGATATTGCCATAGTTGTCGAAGGGTGTGACCAGCGCGACGCCGGCGCCTTCAAAGATGGGCTTAGGTCCTTTCATTGTCGTTCCTCCTATTGGGTTTAGTCAAAATAGCCTTTGGCGGCCAGCAGTTCTGCCAGCTCCACGGCTCCGCCGGCAGCTCCCCGCAGAGTGTTGTGGGAAACGCAGACGAATTTGTAGTCGTACTGGGTGTCTTCGCGAAGACGGCCCATGGAAACGGCCATGCCCTTTTCGAGGTTTCTCTTCTCTTTGGTCTGGGGCTGGTCGTCTTCTTCAAAGTAGTTGAGGAAGTGTTCCGGAGCCATGGGGAGCTTCAGAGCCTGGGGCTCTGCGGTGAAGTTCTTCCAGCAGTCGAGGATCTCTTCCTTCGAGGGCTTGTTCTTAAAGCGTACAAAGACCGCGGCCAGGTGTCCGTCCGAAACCGGGACCCGCAGGCACTGAGCGGTGAAATGAGGCTCTGTGGCAGGGACGATGACGTCGCCTTCGACTTTGCCCCAGATCTTAAGAGGCTCTTTCTCGGACTTCTCTTCTTCACCGCCAATGTAGGGGATGACGTTATCGAGGATCTCCGGCCAGTCTTCGAAGGTCTTGCCGGCACCGGAAATAGCCTGGTAAGTACAGACCAGAACGTCTTCGACGCCGTACTTCTCATGAAGGGGGAAGAGGGGCGGGACATAGCTCTGCAGAGAGCAGTTGGACTTGACGGCGATGAACCCTCTGTCGACACCGAGACGCTTTCTCTGAGCGGGGATGACTTCGAGGTGCTCGGGGTTCAGTTCCGGAACCACCATGGGGACGTCCGGGGTATGACGATGAGCGCTGTTGTTGGATACGACGGGAATGTTTGCAGAAGCGTACTTCTCCTCCAGAGCTGCGGTGGCCTCTTTGGACATGTTGACCGCACAGAAGACAAAGTCTACCAGCTCGCCGATCTTTTCAATGTCGTTTTCGGCATCGAGAATGATGAGGTCTTCCAGTTTCTCGGGCATGGGAGTCTGGAGCTTCCATTTGGCGCCGACGGCGTCTTTATAGGTCTTGCCGGCGGAACGGGAAGAAGCGGCTAAGGCCACGACCTGGAACCAGGGGTGGTCTGCGAGCAGGGTGGCAAAACGCTGACCGACCATGCCGGTGGCGCCGATGATGCCTACTTTGTACTGTTTCATGTTGGTTTCCTCTTCTTTCGATGATGTTTTGAAGAATAAAAACCGGTTGTAAACCGGCTCATCTTTGACTATAATAAAGCAAGTTTTTAATACTATATTACAGAGAATGGTTTTAGTCAACTAAAACATTCGCTTAACAAAAGGAGTATTTCATCCCATGAATACCTCAGACTTCTGGTACGATCTACCGGAAGAACTAATCGCCCAAACGCCCCTGAAACAAAGGGATGCTTCCCGCCTGCTCCATCTCGATAAAACCACCGGAGCCGTCGAACACCGGCATTTCACCGATCTCCTCGACTACCTGCGTCCCGGGGACTGCCTCATCCTCAATGACACCCGGGTCCTGCCGGCCCGCATTTACGGGGTCAAAGAAGAGACCGGAGCCCTCGTCGAGTTCCTTCTTTTGAAGCAGAAAGAACTGGATGTCTGGGAATGCCTCTGCAAACCCGGAAAACGGGCAAAACCGGGGACCACCTTCACCTTTGGGGAAGGCCTCCTGCAGGGCGATGTACTGGATATTACTGATGACGGCGGGCGCCTTGTGAAATTCTCCTATGAAGGCAACTTCTACGCCATTTTAGAAGAGATCGGACAGATGCCTCTGCCGCCCTACATCAAGGAAAAACTGGAAGATCGGGAGCGTTACCAGACGGTCTACAGCAACGAGCTGGGCTCTGCTGCGGCGCCCACCGCCGGTCTGCATTTCACTCCGGAACTTCTGCAGAAAGTGGAAGAGATGGGAGTCTCCATCGGAAAAGTGACCCTTCATGTGGGCCTCGGGACCTTCCGACCCGTTAAGGTCGACAACATCGAAGACCACAAGATGCATTCGGAACACTACTGGATGCCGAAGGAGACCGCCGACCTCATCAACCGGACGAAGGAGCAGGGGGGACGGGTCATCGCCGTCGGCACCACCAGCTGCCGGACCCTCGAGTCCGTCGCCACGAAGCTCGGTCACATCGCGGAAGACGAAGACTGGACATCCATCTTCATCTACCCCGGCTACGAGTTCAAAGCCATGGACGGCCTCATCACAAACTTCCATTTGCCGGAAAGCACGCTGATCATGCTGGTCAGCGCCTTCGCCGGCTACGAAAACACCATGGCCGCCTATAGAGAAGCGGTGAACGAGAGATACCGTTTCTTCAGCTTCGGCGATAGTATGATGATCACTAGTTGATCGATCACAAATAATACAATGGAAAAATTCCGTGGCAAAAGTTTGTTGAAGCAAGAATCGAGCTTTGCTCTGCGCGCGCGTCAGCGCTATTGATTCTCAGAAACAGCGTAGAGAACGCGACCTTCGCCGCAAGACAAAGCTTTTGCAGGAATTTTTCGACCTGCATGGAGATCAATCATGTTTAAAGTAACGAAAACGGAAGGCACTGCCCGGCGAGGGGAGCTGACTACGGTCCATGGGACCGTGCAGACTCCGGCGTTCCAGAATGTGGCGACGGCGGGGGCTATCAAGGGTGCACTCTCGGCGGTGGACCTCAAAGAGAACTGCAAGACCCAGATGATGCTCTGTAACACCTACCACCTGCACGTGCGCCCCGGAGATACCCTGATCAAAGAGATGGGCGGCCTTCACAAGTTTACCCGCTGGGAAGGGCCCATCCTCACGGACTCCGGCGGGTTCCAGGTCTTCTCCCTGGCGAAACTCAATAAAATCAAAGAAGAAGGAGTCTACTTCAACTCCCACGTGGACGGCCGGAAACTGTTCATCGGGCCGGAAGAGAGTATGCAGATCCAGTCGAACCTCGGGTCTACTATTGCCATGGCCTTCGATGAATGTGTTGAGAACCCGGCGGAATACTCTTATGCAAAAGAGTCCTGCGCCCGGACCACCCGCTGGCTGGTCCGTTGTCAGAAGGAGATGGAACGGCTCAACCGGCTGCCGGACACCATCAACCCGGACCAGATGCTCTTTGGCATCAACCAGGGCTGCACCTACGCAGACCTGCGCCGGGAGCATATGAAGCAAATCGCGGACCTGGGGCTCGATGGCTATGCCATTGGGGGACTCGCCGTCGGGGAGCCGAAAGAAGTCATGTACGAGATCATTTCGGAAGTGGAGCCCTATGCTCCGAAGGACAAAGTCCGGTACCTCATGGGGGTCGGGACTCCGGGGAACATGATCGAATCCGTCTACCGGGGGGTAGACCTCTTCGACTGTGTGATGCCGACCCGCAACGCCCGTCACGGGCAAATCTTTACCTGGGAAGGGGTCCGAAACCTCAATAACCAGAAGTACTTTGCCGATGCATCGCCCCTCGACGAGAGCTGTGACTGTCCTGTCTGTCAGAACTATTCGAGGGCTTATATCCGCCATCTTCTGAAGGCGGGGGAGATGCTGGGCATGAGGCTCTGTGTCATGCACAATCTTTATTTTTACAACACGCTGCTGGAGCGAATCCGGCAGGCGCTGGACGAAGGGAACTACCAAGGTTTTCACGACAAATATGTCGATCTGCTTGATACACGGATCTGACCTATGTTATAATTTATTGCAACCTGTGCCAGTGAGCACATCACGATTTTGGAGGTTTAACAAACTATGGATCTTGCAATTTTACTGAATACCGCTTCCGGCGCATCGTCGGCCGATGCCGGTGCCGCTCTGGGTTCCAGCGGGTTCATGATCGTCATCCTGGCGTTTTTCGTCGTTTATATGTGGATGATGAGCCGCAGAGAAAAGAAGAACCGGAACGAAGAGCAGGCCATGCGCGACAGCCTGAAGGTGGGCGATGAAGTCGTCACCATCGGCGGCATCCTCGGCAAAGTCGTCTCTGTCAAAGATGAGACGGTCGTCCTGGAGACCGGCGCTGACCGCAACAAAATCCGCTTCACCAAGGCTGCCATCGCCACCAACGCTTCTGCCAACGCCCGTGCCCAGGCAGACAAGGACGCCAAAGAGGCTGCCAAAGCGAAAGAAAAGGCTGCGAAAAAGGAAGCCAAGAAGAAAGACTGATCCTTTTGTAGTGCACAGGTCTGACGGTATCGCCAGACCTGTTTTTTTGAAAACTGTCCCTTATACCCGATAGAAAGGCTGTGCTGTATGAGTATCCAGGTCTCCAAAGAAAACCTGCTAAAAGGCATGAATGACATGAACGCCATGGGCTCCCGTCTCACCGGCTCCAAAGGTCACCATGAGTTCGTCGAATACCTCAAAGAAGAGGTCCGGGCCATCGGCTACGAACCGGTATCCGACATCAAGACCTTTGAGCGCTGGGAAGAAAAGGCTTCCAAACTGACCCTTCATACTAAGAGGGGCGATGTGGAAGTCCCGGTTGCCTCCGCATTCCCGTATTCCGGCGAGACCGGTCCGGAAGGCATAACCGGAAAAGTCTCGAAACTCCGTCCCTTCAAAGACATTATCGTCATGCGGATGCCGGACTTCAGCAAAGTCCCGGCGGCAGTCGCGTTCTCCGAACGCCGTGCCATGCCTGCAGACCTGCACCTGACAAAGTTCTACAAAGGCCCTGTCGCAGTGGCCTTCATCAAAGCGACCATCGGCATTTTCCTTGCTAAATTCACCGGAGCTAAGTCCGCGGTCTTCATTTGGCAGGGCATGTCGAAGGAGATGGTCCAGGGCCAGTACCTGAACTTCATTCTCGGACACTTAGGTATCCCGACCCTCTGGGTCAATGAAGAAGCCGGGAAAGAGCTTCTGAAAGCCCGGAAGAAAAAGACGAAGGGGACCCTGGTCCTGGAAGCGGACATTGAGAAAGAGGCGACGGCAGAGTCCTTCTATGTCCTCGTGCCTGGGAAGAACCACAAAGAAAACGTCATCATCAACACTCATACGGACGGGGTCAATGCGGTGGAGGAAAACGGTCCCATCGCCATGCTGGAAATGCTCCGTTATTACAAGACCCACCAGCCGGAACGGGACCTCATCTTCGCCTTCGTGGCAGGGCACTTCCGCCTGCCGGCTTTCGAGCATCGCAACACGATCGCTCCCGTACAGCAGGCCACTTCCGGCTGGCTGAACGATCACAGGAAGCTGTGGGATGGCAAACGTCGCCATCCGAAAGCCGTTGCGGCTATGGCTCTGGAACACTTCGGTTGTGCGGAGTGGAAGGATGTCAAAGGGGTCTATCAGAAGACCAACGATGTAGACATTGAAGTCACCTACACCGGAAACCGGGTCATGGACGACATTCTGTACCAGGCCCTGGAAGAAGAGCGGACCCGTGTTCGTACGGTCTCTCTGCGGCCCCATAACTTCATGCACTTTGGCGAGGGCCAGTCCACGTTCAATGTCGGGATCCCGGACATTTCCCTCTGTGTGGCTCCGGACTATCTGACGGTGGTTTCTGACGGTCAGGAAATGGACAAATTCGATCTGGACCTCATGGAAGAGCAGGTCCGTGCCTTCATTCGCATGGAGCAGCTCATCAACGAAAAGTCTTCGAAAGAGCTGGGGAAGACCGACGGCTATTCCTTCGGTCTTGGCAAACGACACAAAGGCAAATAAACCGGAACAAGAAAAAGTCCTCCGAGTTCACTCGGAGGACTTTTTGGTTCTCTGGTTATTTTTCGGTGAAGAAACCGATGGCGGCTTTGATGGACTGGAAGGTGATCTCTGCCATTTCCTGAGGCGGGTGCTTGAAGTCGGAGTCGACCCAGTCCTTGATGATGCTGAGGAGACCGTAGGTGGAGAAGAGGGCCGTGACATTCAGGACTTCTTTGCTGATGGGATGTCTCTTGGAAAGTTAGAAGACTGTCAGTAATTTGTAGATGTCATCGCAGATCTTCTTCGTCATGTCGGCCTCTTTCGGGGACATGAGTAAGAGTTTTGTGGTGGTCTTGTTTTCATAAAGGTAGCCGAGGATCTCGTTATACATATAGAGATAGCCGTTTTCCCCGGGCATGTCCGTGTGGGCTTTCAGAACGATGGCGTAGATCTGTTTGGTGAAAGAGTCACAGATCTCATCGACCAGTTCATAGGTGCCGTTATAGTGGAAATAGAAAGTGCTGCGGGAAATGTCCGCTCTTTTCGTGATATCTGTGATCGAGATCTTATCGATGTCTTTCTTTTCTTCTAAAAGTTCCAGAAAAGCCGTAACGATGGCTTGTTTCGTTTTGCGAATTCTTCTATCCATTACTTTTCTCTCCGTAATTCTTGATGTTTGATATTTTACAATCAAATGTGGAAAATCCAAACATTGGTTTTTCTATATATATGTTATAGTACAAAAGGAGAGGATTTGTCAAGATTGTTCGGTTAAATGAAAGCTCTGTTAAGAGTCGCTTTCGGTTACTATGACCTGGTTCAGGGGGTTCGCATCGGTGGCAGATTTCAGCTGCTCGTTGACAACATGGGTATAGATCTGAGTCGTGCCGACGTTTTCATGGCCCAAGATCTCCTTGAGGAGCAGGACGTCGACATTCCCGTACTGGTACATGAGGGTGGCCGCCGTATGCCGCAGTTTATGGACCGAATAGCCTTCGAGGCCCGCCTTTTCCAGGGTCGTGTAGACGATGTGCTGGACGGTCTTCGGGGAGATTCGCTGTTTTCGAGCGCTCAGGAACAGCGCTTCCTTGTCTTTGACCCCGTCCACGGGGCGGACTTTCATGTACTGGTTGATGGCGGCGATGCACGCGTCATTGAGGTAGATGGTCCGCTCTTTGTTTCCTTTTCCGGTGATTTTGACCGTATTGTCATCCCGAATGTCCGTATAATTGAGGCTCACGAGTTCTGAGAGCCGCATACCGCAGTTCAGGAAGAGCGTGATGATAGCGAGGTCCCGTTCCTTGTTGGGGCCCTCAGCGGCCGTGTGGAGCAGTTTAATGCTTTCCTCGAGGGTCAGGTACTTTGGCAGGGACTGCTTCATTTTGGGGGTCTCCAGTTCCTGCATGGGGTTCTCGTCGAGAATGTGCTTTTGCACGGTACAGTATTTGAAGAAGGCCCGCAGGGAAGAGACCTTCCGGGCCCTGGTCCGGGCAGAGTTGTCCCGCTCGTCTTTGCACCAGGAGAGAAAGGCATAGGCATCTGCTAAGGTGATGCGACGAATGTCCTTTTTACTGATGTCGGAGATATCGATCTCGTCGAGGGGAGTGTCTTCCGGTACACTGCCCCAGTAGATTTTGAGAAAGCGGAAGAAGAGGCGCAGGTCGGAGGCGTATTCCGAAATGGTATTCTTCGACTTATTCCGGATGGCATCCATGTAGTTGAGGAACTCCACCATGATGACAGGGAAGTCCTTGTAGTCTTGTCGGGTGATCATATCAGTCTCGGAAATTGAATTCG
>JAFUZN010000141.1 GCA_017476565.1 Clostridia bacterium | reverse complement strand
CCCTCATGGAGGATGTGGTGGCCCTGCATCACAAAGTCCTCGTCTTCCAGGAGGTCGACTCCACCAACAATGAAGCGAAGCGTATGCTGGAAGCAGGCCCCGTCGAAGACGGCACCCTGCTCATCGCCAATGCTCAGACCGCCGGGCGCGGACGGCAGGGCCATTCCTTCTATTCCCCCGCCGACACCGGTCTCTACCTGACTCTGGTGCGAACGAACCCGGAGGTCCTGCACCCCACCACCCTTTCCAAACTGACTCTGGCCGCTGCGGTCGCCACGGCAGAGGCCATCGAAGAAAGTGTCGGAGTCGGGCCGAAAATCAAATGGGTCAACGACCTCTATTACATGGACAAAAAGGTCTCCGGCATTCTGACGGAGAGCCATGGGTGGACGGAAGACCGACCGGAGGCCGTCATCATCGGCATCGGAGTCAACTGCACGACGGTCCTGTTCCCGGAAGAGATCTCGGAGACCGCCGGCGCTCTCACCACCGGCAGCATCGACTTCATCGACCGAAACAAACTGGCCATTGCCATGTATCGCCGCCTCCTCTACTGGACGGAGCACCTCGCAGACCCCGCCCTCCTCAAAGAGTACCGGGACCGCTCTTTCCTCACCGGGAAAGAGGTCTCCTTCACGAGGAATCGGGCCAGCTACCGTGGAATCGTCCAGGACATCGATGACCGAGGACGGCTCCTCGTCCAGCTGACCAGCGCCCTCATCCCCGAGTCGAAAGACCAACTCATCGCCCTGGACTCCGGGGAAGTCACCGTCACCGACTGGAATTAGTCTCAAACCTGACACATCGCCACAAAACCCTGTGGCGATGTACTTTTTTGTACTTTTCCTCGAAGTTTTCCACAAATTTTGTCAACAATATAACGTTTTTTTGGAGTTTTTTATCAAGATTGTGCATTGCTTTTCCCTTAGGACTCCCTGTAAAATGGAAACCGAAAGAAAACCTAGTCGCGACCAAACATTCCAACCAATCACAATTCAAAATGGGAGATCGATCTATGAAAACTAAGGAATTCAAACGAGTACTGGCCGCCAACCGGGGCGAGATCGCCATCCGCATTTTCCGCGCCTGTCACGACCTGAGTCTTCGGACCGTCGCCATGTACTCTTCGGAAGACACCAATGCCCTCTTCCGCATCAAAGCGGACGAAGCTTACCTCATCGGCAAAAACAAGAGCCCCCTGCAGGCCTACCTGGACATCCCCTCCATCATCGAGCTGGCCAAACAGCACGGTGTGGATGCCGTCCACCCCGGCTACGGGTTCCTCTCCGAAAACGCCGACTTTGCCAAAGCCTGTGAAGACAACGACCTCACCTTCATCGGGCCGCCCTCCTCTGTTCTTGCCAAAATGGGCGACAAACTGGAGGCAAAGCAGATTGCACTGGCGGCGAAAGTCCCCACTATTCCCGGCACCACTGAACCCGTGGAAAGTGCCGACGACGCCGTAAAAATCGCCAAGACCTTCGGCTTCCCGGTCATCCTGAAAGCGGCGGCCGGCGGCGGTGGCCGGGGCATGCGGCGCTGCGACAGCGAAGCCGAAGTCCGGGACGCCTTCCACCTGGTCAAGGGAGAAGCAAAGAAAGCCTTCAATAACGATGACATTTTCATCGAAAAGTTCCTCGTGAACCCGAAGCACATCGAAGTCCAGATCCTCGCGGACAAGTACGGCAACATCGTCCACCTGGGCGAACGGGACTGCTCCCTGCAACGCCGGTTCCAAAAGGTCGTCGAGTATGCCCCCGCCTTCTCCGTTCCGGAAAAGACCCGGGAAGCCCTCCAGAAAGACGCGGTCAAAATCGCAAAACAGGTGGGCTATGTCTCTGCCGGCACCGTCGAGTTCCTGGTAGACAATGAGGGGCATCATTATTTCATTGAGATGAACCCCCGTATCCAGGTCGAACACACCGTTTCCGAAATGGTCACGGGAGTTGACATCGTCCGGGCCCAGGTCCTCATCGCGGAGGGGCACCCCCTCTCCCATGAGATGATCGGAATCAAGAGCCAGGAGGACGTGCATTTCAACGGCTACGCCATCCAGTGCCGGGTCACCACGGAAGACCCCACTAACAACTTTGCACCGGACACCGGGAAGATCTCCGCGTACCGCACCTGCGGCGGCTTCGGCGTCCGGGTGGACTCCGCCTGCTCCGGAGTCGGCTATGTCATTTCCCCCTACTACGACTCCCTTCTAGTAAAAATCACGACCTGGGACACGAGCTTCCCCGCCGTCGTCCGGAAAGCCCGGCGCGCGCTGGCGGAAGTCCATGTCCGGGGCGTCAAGACCAATATCCCCTTCATTGAGAAGATCCTTTACCACCCCACCTTCGAAGCCGGTCAGTGTTCGACGAAGTTCATTGACGAGTCTCCGGAACTCTTCGAGATCCAGGAGTCTCGGGACAGAGCGACTCGCGTGTTACGGTACATCGCGAACATCCAGGTAGCAGAGCCGAA
Organism: Clostridia bacterium; assembly: GCA_017476565.1. Classification (GTDB taxonomy): domain Bacteria; phylum Bacillota; class Clostridia; order Oscillospirales; family Acutalibacteraceae; genus RUG420. Next base: position 2,601 of record JAFUZN010000141.1, on the reverse strand, counting down.
CCTCAAAAGAGAGATCCGTCCCCTGCCCCGCTTCCCGGAACCCACCGGCAACATGGGCCAGGGCCTCAAACCGATTCTCGACAAACAGGGCCCCGTCGCCCTTTCGAAACACGTCCTCGATGAGAAGAAACTCCTCATCACGGACACCACCATGCGAGACGCTCATCAGTCCCTCCTCTCCACCCGGATGAGGACCAGAGACATGCTGAAGGGCGCTGACGGCACCGCCGAGATCTTAGCAGACGCCTTCTCCCTGGAAATGTGGGGCGGCGCCACCTTCGACACCGCGTTCCGTTTCCTCTATGAAGACCCCTGGGAGCGCCTCGAAAAACTCCGGGTGAAGATTCCGAACATTCCCTTCCAGATGCTGCTGCGGGGTGCCAACGCCGTCGGCTATACAAACTATCCCGACAACGTCATCCGCAAGTTCGTCGAAGAGTCTGCGAAAGCGGGCATCGACATCTTCCGGGTCTTCGACTCTCTGAACTGGATCCCCGGCATGGAAGTGGCCATGGACGAAGTCATCAAGCAGGGCAAGTTCTGCGAAGCCACCATTTGCTATACGGGAGATATCCTCGACCCGAGAAACGACAAATTCACCCTGAAATACTATGTGGACATGGCAAAGGAGCTGGAAAAACGGGGCGCTCACATGATCGCCATCAAGGACATGTCCGGCCTCCTGAAGCCCTATGCCGCTCAGAAGCTCGTCACCGAACTCAAGAATGAAGTCGGTCTGCCCATCCACCTGCATTCCCACGACACGACTTCCAACCAGATCGCCGCTTACCTGCTGGCAGCAGAAGCAGGGGTCGATGTCGTCGATGTCGCCATCTCCTCCCTGTCGTCCCTGACCTCCCAGCCCTCCATGAACGCCCTTGTGGCAGCCCTTCAGGGCCAGGAGAGAGACACCGGGCTCGACCTCGACCGTCTCCAGGAACTGACAGATTACTGGGCAGACGTCCGCCTTCGCTACAAACGCTTTGACGCCGGTCTCACAAGCCCCGTCACGGACATTTACAAGTATGAGATCCCCGGCGGGCAGTACACGAACCTGTACCCCCAGGTCCAGTCCATCGGCCTCGGCGACCGGTTCCAGGAAGTCAAAGAGATGTATAAGACCGTCAACGACATGCTGGGAGGCATCGTCAAGGTCACACCCTCCTCCAAAATGGTGGGTGACTTGGCCATCTTCATGGTCCAGAACGACCTGACTCCCGAGAACATTCTCACTAAGGGTGCAGACCTCAGCTACCCCGACTCCGTCGTCTCTTATTTCAAGGGCATGATGGGGCAGCCCTCCTGGGGCTTCCCGGAAGACCTTCAGAAGATCGTCCTGAAGGGCGAAGAGCCCATCACCTGCCGTCCCGGCGAACTCCTCGAGCCCGTGGACTTCGACTGGGCCAGAGAACAGGTCGCCCAGTTTGAAAAGGACCCCACCGACCAGATGGTCATCTCCTGGTGCCTCTACCCGAAAGTGGTGGAAGACTACTGCCGGCACCGTCAGGAGTACGGATACATCATGCGCATGGGCTCCCACGTCTTCTTCGATGGTCTGGCCCTGGGCGAAACCAACCAGATCAACATCGAAGACGGTAAGACCCTGGTCATCCGTTACCTGGGCCTCGGCGATTTGCACGAAGACGGTACCCGGGACGTTCACTTCGAACTCAACGGGACCGCTCGTACGGTCACCGTCCCCGACCCGAATGCCTCTTCCTCCGTCAAGGCAGTCGTTCTGGCAGACCCGACTGACAAGAGTGAAGTGGGCGCCTCTATCCCGGGTCTGGTCTCCAAGATCCACGTAAAACCCGGCGACAAGGTCGAAGAGAACCAGGTCATCGCGGTGGTGGAAGCCATGAAGATGGAGACCTCCGTCACCGCCCGCATGGACGGTATCATCGACGAAGTCCTCGTCAAGGAAGGGGACAACGTCAAAGCCGGCGAACTGATGATCAAAATCAAGATCGACGACTGATCCTTTTGCCATGGAAAACTCCGGACCTTTGCGGGCCCGGAGTTTTTGACAAGTGTGTCGGTTTTCGTCACTATGAACAAATTGTTAAAAAGTCATTTACAAATGCCCCTGCCATAGGGTATGATAGTCGGGAACGAATTCCAGTATTTGGTTACCAAAGGAGAGAACGTTATGAAACTTTTGAAACGGATCCTGCTGGCCATGACCGCAGTGGCCATGATGGTCGTGATGCTGAGCAGCATGGCTTTTGCCGCCAACGGCAAGAAGTATACTTACACGGTCTTTGGCGACAGTGTCTCTGCCGGTTATGGTCTGAGCGGCTATGAGAACCTGGACCTCGACTACAATGCATTCCGCTGGAATGTCATCGAGAACTCCTTCCCCGATATCATCCGGGACACCAAGGGTGCGAAGATCAACAATTTCGCCCACAGTGCTTACCGCACCACCGACCTGAGAGTCCTTCTGGACCGTGACTTTACCGGAGACCGTATGGCCGGCTACCGTCTGCCCTCCGTCAACCGGGACGAGCGCATCATTGACTGGACCCTGGTGGAACAGTACCGGGATGATGTGGAAGCGGCCGTCAAGGCCTCTAACCTCATCACCGTCGAGATCGGTGT
>JAFUZN010000140.1 GCA_017476565.1 Clostridia bacterium | reverse complement strand
TAGGATTGATAACTTCAGCATTTTAACACAGAAAAGTACGGAACACAAGAAAACCGCCATCGGAATGGGTCCGAAGGCGGAAGGTTTCTAAAAGAGTTATTCGGAAAGGTCCTCTTCGACATAGTCGGAGTCAGAAAAGGCGAAGAACAGATCGTCTACGGCGGCGATGGCGTCGGCGGAGACATTGTCTTCGGAAATATGGCTCGTAACGACCGGTTCGACATGGCGATGGACGGGAACTTCGACGGACTCGGTGGCAGGGACCACTTCCGGTTCCGCGGGGACACTCGCCCATTCCGCTTTCGGGGCCGGAGTGACGAAGAAAGCAGGTTCTGCTTCTTTGACGGGGTCCGGCTTCGGAGCCTCTCTCTTGGGAGCGGGCGCCGGGGCAGCGGGAGCTGCCGGGGCTGCCGGCTGGGGCTTCACCGTGGACTGGGCTGCCATTTTTGTGACGTTGGGGGCCTCTTCAATGACGCCTTTATCGTGGATGAAATCGTCGATGAGGCAGATGAGGCTCAAAAGGAAGGTGATGGCAGGAATGAGAAATGCGAGGGGGTAGGGGAACCAGCTGCGGGGCTGGCCGAAGAGGTAAAGGCCGAAGACGGTGGCAATGACGGCGAGGTCATTGTAAAGGAAGGCCAGGACCGTCATCAGGGACGGGAACTTCCGGGTGGCTTTGGTGATGCCGACGACCATCGTGTCGATGATGAGAAGAACGGCAGCCCCGACTTCGATGAGGAAGAACAGGGTGCGGTGCAGGAAGGTAGTAATGCCTTCCGGTAAGACATTGCAGACACTCTGCAGGTTGCCGAGGATGCCGGCCGCGAGGACCAGCTCTCCCAGGAACAGCAGGACCAGGACGACTGCTTTCCAGCCGCCGGAAACAGATTTTTTCGTCAAAGGGATCATCTCCTAAAAGAGTCGCATTTCATGGTTTATTCACAAAATTATAGTATCAGATTCGGCCTTCGTTGTAAAGGTGACGCCGGTGATCAGAACCCGCTGGAGACATAGTTTTCGTTGTACTTGTCCCGGTAGAGGAAGTCCTGGAGGATGTTGGCGTTTTCGTTCACATCGAAATAGACGACGGAACCGACGGAGGGAAGGCTCCGGTCCTCCCAGGTGTCCCCTCTCGGCGCCGTGGTGGAGAGGATGTCGTAGTGACGGTAGAGGAGCAGGGTGCGAAGCCCGAGGCCGGTGACTTTGATGCCTCCGATGTCGGTGCGCAGGTAGGGAAGGATCTCCCAGGCGGCTTTCATTAGGTCCTGAGGCTGGGCTTCTCCGGCCTGTTTTCGGATCGCGTTGACCACCAGCCGCTGGCGGCGGGTCCGCTGGACATCGGAGTCCAGTTTCCGGATCCGGGAGAACATGAGGGCATGCTCGCCGTCCATGTGAACGGAGTCCCCGGCTTCGAAATAGATGCGCTGGCCGGTGAGAGACCACTTGTACCAGGTGGAGTTGAGGTAGTTCGCCTCTTTTTGTGTGACCGGTACATCGACCCCGCCCAGGGCATCGATGATCGCGGTGAAGGCGCCGAAGTCCACCTCCATATACTTATTGATTTTGATTTTGTAGTTGTACTCGATGGTGTCGATGGTCAGCTGGATGCCTCCGAGGGCACTGGCAGCATTGAGTTTGTTCATGCCCCGTCCCGGGATCTCGACATAGCTGTCCCGGAGGAAGGACGTGATTTTGATCTTTTGATGGAGGTTGTCAAAGGAGATGAGCATCATGGTATCGGCTCTCTGGAACCCAGATTCTCCCTCCCGGTTATCGACTCCGAGAAGCAGAATGTTATAGACGAGGGGGCTCTTTTTGAGGCTCAGGCTCGTAATGTGGGAGTTGCCCTTATGCTGCCCCGGTTCATAGTCCATGCGGGCCAGAAAGACAGTGGAAAGAGCGAGGAACAGGAGCACAAAGACCATGAGGACCGAGAGCAGTGCGGAACCACACCCGCCTCTGCGCCGTCTCCCGCGATGTGCCTTCTTTTGCTTCTTAGCATCTCTTTTTGCCTGTTTTTGCGCTTTCTTCCAGGCACGCTCATCGTATTCGTCGTATTGGGAGTAGTCGTCATAGGCCCCGGAATGGCTGTAGATATCTTCGTAGTCATTTTTCTGGGGCTTTTTCTGGGGGTTCTTGTTGAAATAGACGTCGGGCATGACCTTCGCCTCCCTTCTGTAGTTTCTACTGATTTTACCCGCAAGGGACCCCAAAATCAACTGTCTTTCCCGAAAGTTTGACTTTTCGGATCCTTTTGTTTAGAATACCCGCGTGACCTGGTCGAGCGGCCGCTGGTGCCTTTTCGGCACGAGAGGAAAGTCCGAGCCCCACAGAGCAGGATAACGGCTAACGGCCGCCGGGGGTGACCCCAGGGAAAGTGCAACAGAAATAAACCGGCTAAGCGGAGGGCCTGCCCTCCGACGCCAAGGATGGAACGGCGAGGTAAGAGCTCACCAGCATGGTGGAGACATCATGGCTATGTAAACCCTATCCGGAGCAACACCGACTTGAGAGGCCTGCTCGGCCGCTGAAGCAGAAGGGTGGCTGGAGCCGGTCAGCAATGGCCGGCCTAGATAGATGGTCGCTTTAGAAGACAGAACTCGGCTTACACGCCAGGTCACACGAAAGAGGGCAAGCGAATGCTTGCCCTTTTTTGCGTCAACCTGTACAATATATTAGATTATCAATAGGGAGGCGGTCTCATGGCAGAGCAGGAACTGGAAGTTCTGGAAGGGGTCGCGGAAGAGCTGGTGTTCCGAAGAGAAGACACGGGCTTTACGGTCCTCGACATCTCGACGGAAGAGGGAGAACTCATCACCGTCGTCGGAGTCCTGCCCGAGATCTCTGCCGGAGAAGAACTGCGTCTTTCCGGCCACTGGGACTCCCATTCTACCTTTGGCCGACAGTTCCGGGCGGAGTTCTGCGAACGCCGTATGCCGGGAACCGTGGCCCAAATGCTGAAATACCTTGCCAGCGGTTCGGTCAAGGGCATCGGCCCTTCCACCGCTGTGAAGATCATCGAGGCCTTCGGGGAAGAGACTTTTGACGTCCTCGGAAACCATCCGGAGAAACTGGCTAAGATCCGCGGCATCTCTCCGAAGAAAGCGGAGCAGATCTCCGCCCAGTTCAAAGAACAGTATGCCGTTCGGGAAGTGATGATGTCCTTAGAGTCCCTGGGACTTTCTCCCGCCGAATCCATCAACGCTTACCGGGTCTTCGGGGACGATGTCACGAAGATGATCATGAAAAACCCCTATATCCTCTGTCTGTCGGAGGTGGGGATGTCCTTCGAACGGGTGGACGCTTTTGCGGAGACGCTCCATGAGCGCCCGGACCCGGGGTTTCGCATTCGGGCGGGAATACTGCATGTCGTGAACCACAACCTCAATAACGGCCACACCTGCCTGCCCCGGGAAAAGCTCCTGCGCCCGGCGGCCGACCTGCTCGATACCAACGACGACACCATCGACATTGCCATCGATGACCTCACGGAGGAGAATCTCCTCAAGGTCGTCCCTCTGGAGGGCCGGGAGTTCGTCTTTTTGCCCCGCATTTTCGATGCGGAATACGACAGTGCCCAGCGCATCAAAATGATGGTTCGTTTCCCGCCTGCAGGGAAGGAGACCCTCTCAAAAGACATCGATAAGATCGAGAAGAAGTCCGGGATCACCTATGAAGGGAAACAGCGTCTCGCCATTCAGACTGCCATAGAAAAGGGCATCCTCATTTTGACCGGCGGCCCCGGGACCGGCAAGACCACCACGGTCAACGCCATTCTCCAGCTGCTGGAAGAGGACGGGCTGCATGTCGTCCTGACGGCCCCCACGGGCCGGGCGGCCCAGCGGATGTCCGAGATCACCGGCAAGGAAGCCAGGACCATCCACCGGCTCCTGGAAGCGGAGCGGACCGGCCATGAGCAGATGCGCTTTGCCCGCCATGCCCGAAACCCCATTGACGCCGATGCGGTCATCGTAGACGAACTCTCCATGGTAGACGTGGTCCTCTTTGCCGCCCTCATGGATGCGCTTCCCATGGGCTGCCGCCTCATCATGGTGGGGGACTCGGACCAGCTGCCCCCGGTGGGGGCCGGCAATGTGCTCCACGACCTCATCGACTCCGGGCTCCTGCCGGTGGTGAAACTGGATGAAGTCTTCCGGCAGGCCATGCAGAGCCTCATCGTCACCAATGCCCACCGGGTAGTGGCGGGAGAGCAGCCCATTCTGAACGTGAAGAACAACGACTTTTCCACATGGAGCGAAGCAGCGGGGCCCGCACGGTCCAGGACATCGTCGGGCTCTATAAGACCCGGCTGCCGAAGGCCTACGGGTACGAGGCCATCCGGGATATCCAGGTCCTTTGCCCCTCCCGAAAAGGGGACGTGGGCACGGTGAACCTCAACCGGGTGCTCCAGGAGGCGGTGAACCCGCCGGCCAAAGGGAAGAACGAGATCAAACTGCAGACGCGGGTCTTCCGGGAGGGAGACAAGGTCATGCAGGTCAAAAACGACTATAACATCAACTGGACCCGGGGCTCGGAAGAGGGCAGCGGCATCTTCAACGGCGATGTAGGCATCCTCACCTGCGTAGACCGGCAAAAAGGGGTCGTGGAAGTGGACTTCGACGGCCGGAAGGCGATCTACCCCCTTTTGAACCTCAAAGAACTGGAACTGGCCTATGCGGTCACGGTCCACAAAAGTCAGGGTTCCGAATTCGAAGCGGTCATTCTGCCGGTGGTCGATGTACCGCCCATGCTCTGTTACCGAAACCTTTTCTATACGGCCGTTACCAGGGCCCGGTCCAAGATGATCACCATCGGCCGGCAGTCCACCATCGAAGAGATGGTGAACAACGACCGTAAAGTCCGCCGTTATTCGGCCCTGAAAGCATTCCTGGAGGGCAGCGATGGCCTGGGCTGACCTTTTGTTTCCAAAGACCTGCCCCTGCTGTGGAGGGGAACTTCGGGAAGGGCAGGAGGTCTGTGACCACTGCGCTTCCGCGGTCCTCTATAATCCATCGCCCCACTGTCCCTGCTGCGGTGTCAGCCTTCGAGACTGTCACTGCCACCAAAGGCCCCGGACCTATGACCGGGTGGTGGCTCCCTTCTACTATGAGGGGGCTGTCCGGGAGGCTATTCTGCGAATGAAATTCGGTCAGAGGGAAGAAGTGGCACGGTTTTTGGCGGGAGCCCTGAAAAAGGAGATCGAAGCCCGGTACTTCGGCAGGGAGTTCGATGTGCTGACCGTTGTCCCCATGTCGAAGGAACGCTATGTGTCCCGGGGCTTCAACCAGGCAAAGTCCATTGCGGAATTTCTTCTGAAGGACCCGCCGACCCCGCTGAAAGGGGCAGTCCCGGACTACGGGCTTTTGCGAAAGTCCTCGAACGAAGGGGGCTCCATGCAACACCTGTTGGGCGCTGCCGGGCGGAAGCAGAACATTCGGGACTCGGTCACCCTCGGAAAACACCGGGAACTGGAGGGGAAACAGGTCCTCCTGCTCGACGATATCGTCACGACGGGAGCCACCACCTCCGAATGCGCTGCCATTCTGCGGCTCGGCGGGGCGGCAGGGGTCTCTGTCGCTGCGGCGGCCGTGACCCGCTATCGGGATTCTTTTCCGGGAAAGACTATACAAGAGTCTTCGAAAAGGGTAGAATTATAATATTAACTTAGTAATTAAGGGTGAGCAGAAATGCTTGGGAAAAATATCGGGATCGATCTTGGGACCACCTCCATCATCGTGTACCTCGAGGGCAAAGGCATCATCATGACAGAGCCCTCCGTGGTGGCTTATCGGAAGACCACAGGGAAGATCATAGCGGTCGGCCGGAAGGCCTATGACATGGTGGGGAAGGAGTCCCGGTCTGTGGAGGTCATCCGCCCCATGCGGGAGGGCGTCGTCTCGGACTTCTCGGTCACCGAGCAGATGCTCCGCTATTTCATTCGGACCATCTGCAAAAATGAGATCTTCAAACCGAACATCATCGTCAGTATGCCGGGTACGGTCACAAACCTCGAACGGCGTACCATTCTCGACGTCATCACCGCCTCCGGTGCCGGCAAGGCCTGCCTCATGGAAGAACCTCTGGCAGCGGCCATTGGCGCCGGGGTCGATACCATGCAGCCCAGCGGCGTCATGATCGTGGACCTGGGGGGCGGCACCACAGATGTGGCCGTCATCACCATGGGATCCATGGCGGTGGCCTCCTCCATCAAGGTGGCGGGCAATACTCTCAACGAGTCCATTGAAAAATACTGCCGCCGGGAGCGGAACGTCCTCATCGGGGACCAGACCGCAGAGGAATTGAAGAAGATCCTCGGGGCCGCTTACCGTCGCCGGGAACAGGTGGCCATGATCGCCAAGGGAAAAGACTACATCTCCGGCATGCCGGTCGAGTTCGAAATCAACTCCGACGAGATCTATTACTGCATCCGGGATAATATCCGGGCAATAGTCGACTCCGTGACGAACGTCTTGGAACGGACTCCTACGGAACTGGCCGGAGACATCATGGAAGAGGGCATCATCCTGACCGGAGGCACGGCCCTGCTTCTGGGCCTCGACAAAGTCATCGACGAGGCCACCCACATCCATACCCGCATCGCTGAGGACCCGGTCAACTGTGTGGCCAAGGGCATCGGCGCCGTCCTCGGTGACCTCGATATCCTGGTCAATAACGGCTACCTGTTCATGAGCCGGCAAGATATCAGCGGTGTCACCAATGAAGAGAAGGAGGACTACTTCGATGTCTGATCGGGACCCCAACAACCGTGCCAGACGGCCGGAAGAACTGTCGGCAGAAGAACGCAGTGCCCGGGAGCCCGTTTTCGACGCCTTCGTCGAAGGAGTCGCCCCCGGCGGCCTTCGCTCGAAAACCGACATCAAACTCCTCATTCTTTACCTGCTCGAGCAGATGGGGACTCCGGTGCCGGTGCGCATCATCTCGGACGTCATCACGGACCAGGAACTGGCCAATTATTTTGAGGCGATGGACGCCATCAGTGAACTGAAAGAAAACGGGAACCTGGAGATCACGTCCATCGAGGGGCAGGACGCCCTTCTCATCACCGAGGCCGGGACCGAAGCGGTGTCCTTTGTGGAGGAAGACCTGCCGTTGTCGGTCCTTCACCGGGCCTTAGAGAGTGTCCGGCATTTTCTGCGGCTTG
>JAFUZN010000139.1 GCA_017476565.1 Clostridia bacterium | reverse complement strand
GGTGTAGCCTTTCGCGTTCAGTGCTGCCACCAGTTCGTCATAAAACATCGTGTTCATCCAGAAGCCATGGAGAACGAAAAACTGGCCCTTCTCCTTGCCTTCCGCTTTGTCGATGCGGTAGTGGATCGAGTAGTCTCCGCAGGTCCAGTACGCACTGTTCTCAAAGGGGCCGGTCTTTTCGGGCGCCACCGGCGCTGTATTCTTCTTTCCAAACATAGGCTTGCCTCCTCACAAATCTTGCAAAAGCAGTAACATTACACCTGTTATTATACATGGACAACTGTCAATTGCATAGTAACTTTTCATTCCCTCTTCCGCGATGTGTTATAATAGGAACAGAATCCATCGCCCCGAAAGGAGGCATTCTCTTGACTCAGACGTTGACCCGGTACTGGGAAGGGCTGAAGGCCTTCGGCGCTGCCGCCTATGCGGACCTGCCGAAACTCCTCGTCGCGCTCTTAGTGCTCCTGCTCCTCGTGCTGCTCTCGAAGAAGCTCTCGGACTGGTTCTGCGCGTTTCTCCGCAAACTCCTGACCCCCTGGCCCCGGGAAGCTTCGGAGGTGACCGGCGCCATCCGCACGCCCCTTCGGGTGTTCTTCATCGCCCTCGGGGTCGAGCTCTTCATGCTCATTGTCGCCCCGGAAACCAGGTGGTTCACCTTTGTGGACAAGCTCTTCCGCATGACGAACATCTCCCTCATTGCCTGGGGGTTCCTAAACTACACCCCGGCCCTGACTCGGCTCCTCATCAAGTTCAATGAGAGCAATCAGAAGTCGACAGAGGTGGCCATCCGCTTCCTCGGCATCATCATCCGCATCGTCATCGTGTCCCTGCTGGCGGTCATCCTCATTTCGGAAATGGGCTACAACATCAACGGCATCATCGCCGGTCTCGGTCTCTCCGGTCTGACCCTGTCCCTGGCGGCCCAGAACACGGCGAGCAACCTCTTCTCCGGGTTCGAGATCGTCTCCGACAAGCCCTTCGACGTGGGGGATTACATCGCCACCGCCTCTGGGGAGGGGTTCGTGGAGGACATCACCATGCGCTCCACCCGCATCCGCACCCGGGACGACCTGTTGGTCACGGTACCCAACTCGGTGCTCATGAAAGAGGCCATCACCAACTACTCCCGCATGGAGCTCGGCAAAGCGGTCCGGTTCACCATCGGGCTGACCTACGACACTTCGACGGAGCAGCTGCAGAAAGTGTGCGGCGATTTACGGGCTTTCCTTGAAGCTGACGAAGACGTCGACAACTCCATCATCTCCGTCACCTTCAAGGAGTTTGGCGAGTTTAGCCAGGACATCGAGATCCTCTACTTCACCAAAACCACGGACAAGTACGAAAACCTGAAGGTCCGGGAGCGGATCAATTACGAAGTCCGCCGCATCGTGGAAGAGGCCGGCGCCGCTTTTGCCTTCCCGACGACCACGGTGCATGTGAAACAATAAAAGCAAAAAACTTCGGCTGATTTAAAGTTCACTTTAAATCAGCCGAAGTTTTGCGTTGACTTCCCACCGTTTCTCGGCTAAAATAAAGTTGACTTTAAATTAGCCGAATTTTTGAGGTGAGCTTATGCCGTACATCGCCAGAGAATTGGAACGAAAGTTTTTAAAAATGAATACCGTTTTCAAAGCGGTCATGGTGACCGGGGCCCGTCAAGTCGGGAAGTCGACCATGTTAAAACATTTGGCTGAGGGAGAAAACCGCACGTATGTCTCCATGGATGACCCCCGGGCCAGGGAGCTTGCCCGGAGCGATGCAGAACTCTTCTTCCAAATGTACCGGCCCCCCGTTTTGATCGACGAAGTTCAGAAAGCACCGGAACTGTTTGAGCAGATCAAGATCCTTTGCGACGACTCCGATGAACGGGGACGTTTCTGGCTCACCGGCTCCCAAAGCCAGAAGCTGCGAAAACTGGCAGGCGACTCTTTGGCCGGCCGCCTTGGGATTTTGACACTGTATAGTTTCTCTCAGCGAGAGCTCGCAGGGGTCACGAACGTGCCGGACATTGACTTCTCTTTTGTCGGTCTGCAGAATCGTGCAGTAAGAGCTCCGGCCAGTGATCTTCCGGCCACCTATGAACACATTTGGCGAGGCGGCATGCCGGACGTTCAAAGCCTCGACGAAGAAGCTCTTCGGAGCTACTTTGACTCCTATGTCGACACTTACCTGTTACGAGATGCCGTCGACGACAATGGGGTCTCCAATACAGAAGGGTTCCGTAAACTCCTTCGGGCCTGCGCCGCCTTCAACGGTCAATTGTTGAATTATCGGGACCTGGCAGCAGCGGCCGGTGTATCCAACGTCACCGCCAAGGAATGGGTACAGATTTTACAGTCTATGGGCATCCTTTATTTGATGGAGCCTTATTACTCCAACGAACTGTCCAGGCTTGTCAAAACACCAAAACTATATTTCTGCGACACTGGTCTTTGTGCCTACCTCTCCTCCTGGACCACCCGCGATGTACTGATGAATGGCGCAGCCGCCGGACATTACTACGAAAACTATGTTGTTGGCGAGCTTCTTCGGAGCCTTTCCTATGGGACCGCCGGTTACAACATCAACTACTACCGGGATCGGGACATGCGGGAAATCGACATTGTTCTGGAGAAGGATGGAATACTTCATCCGCTGGAAATCAAAAAAGCTTCCCACCCGGACAAACGAGCCATTCGTTCCTTCCGTATTTTAGAACGCTCCGGGAAAGAGGTCGGCCACGGGGGCATAATCTGCATGACTGACAGTCCTTTCCCTATCGATGAAAATAACAGTTATATTCCTTCGTGGATTTTATAAGCATTCAGATCGTCCAACAGTGTAATGTAAGCTAAGGTGTCGTACATGTAATAAACTTATCGTTTCTATAGACTGAT
>JAFUZN010000138.1 GCA_017476565.1 Clostridia bacterium | reverse complement strand
GCCTTCGGGTCGTGGGCGGCAATGTCACCACTGAACAGCTCATCGCCATTCGGGAAGTGGCGGACAAGTTTGGAAACGGATATGTGCACCTGACCTCTCGCCAGGGCGTGGAGATCCCCTTTATCAAGCTGGAGGACATCGATGACGTCAAGGAAGCCCTTGCCAAAGGCGGGGTGGTCCCGGGAGTCTGTGGCCCGAGAGTCCGGACGGTGACGGCCTGTCAGGGCGGCATTTGCTGTCCCAGCGGCTGTATCAACGCCCTGGAAATAGCCGAGGACCTGGATGCCCGGTATTTCGGCAGAGAACTGCCCCACAAATTCAAGTTCGGCGTCACCGGCTGTCAGAACAACTGTCTGAAAGCAGAGGAAAATGACGTAGGTGTCAAAGGCGGCACTACGGTCGAGTGGCAGGAAGACCCCTGCATCATGTGCGGTCTTTGCGTGAAAGTCTGCCGTCAGGATGCCCTGAAAGCAGAGAACGGCAAGATCGTCATCGACCGGGAGAAATGTAACCACTGCGGCCGCTGTGTCAAATCCTGCCCCACCGATGCGTGGCAGGGAGAAGAAGGCTTCCTCGTCTCCTTTGGCGGCACCTTCGGCAACAACATCGTCAGGGGCAAAGAGATCTTACCCATCGTCCAGGACAAAGACACCCTCTACCGGGTCACCGATGCCGCTATTGACTTCTTTGCGGAAAACGCCAACGCCGGTGAGCGGTTCGCCAAGACCCTGGAGCGGGTCGGCTGGGACAGCTTCGAAGACAAAGTGAAGGAGGCCTATTATGGCAACGAATGAGAACTACACCATTGCAGACACCGTCGACATCACCGACGTGGTCTGTCCCGTGACTTTCGTCAAGGCGAAGGTCGCCATTGAAGAACTGGAACTGGGGGAAGTCCTGTCGGTCCATCTGAACGACGGAGAACCCCTGCTCAACGTGCCCCGCAGTCTGAAGGAAGAAGGTCACCAGATCCTCGCCCTGAATGACAACGAAGACGGCACTTACGACCTTATTGTGAAGAAAAATGCTTGACTCTTCCCCGAGAAGGGTATAAACTGGCAACATATAAAACCTATTCAAATACTAGGAAAATAGAAAAGAGGATGTAAGGATATGACGATCACGGTTGCAGGAAACAAGAAAGAATACGAAGAGGGCCTCACGGTCGCAGAACTGATCAAAGTCGAAGACGTGGAAAACCCCCTTTATGTCACCGTCACCATCAACGATGACTTCATCAAATCGGACACCTTTGAGACCACGGTCCTGCAGGAAGGCGACGCCGTCGAGTTCCTGTACTTCATGGGAGGTGGCTGCTGATGGCATTCACTGATGAACAGCTGGAGCGGTACTCCCGGCACATCATCCTGAAAGAAGTCGGCGTCAAGGGCCAGAAGAAACTGATGGCGGGGAAGGTCCTCATCATCGGGGCCGGCGGCCTGGGTGCTCCCGCTGCCATGTACCTGGCGGCAGCCGGGGTCGGCACCATCGGCATTGCCGATGCGGACGTGGTAGACCTTTCGAACCTCCAGCGTCAGGTCATCCATACCACCGATGACCTCGGCAAACCCAAAGTCCAGTCGGCGGCAGAGACCATGAAGGCGATCAACCCCGATGTCAACGTGGTCACTTACGAGGACTTCATTGCGGCGAACAACATTGCGGACATCATCAAGGACTACGACTTTGTCCTGGACGGCACCGACAATTTCCCGGCGAAGTTCCTCATCAATGACGCCTGTGTCCAGGCGGGCATTCCCTTCTGCCATGCGGGTATCATCCGGTTCCGCGGTCAGCTCATGACCTGGGTCCCCGGAGAAGGCCCCTGCTACCGCTGTGTCTTCAAAGAGCCGCCTCCAAAAGATGCGGTCCCCACCTGTAAACAGGCGGGCGTCATTGGAGCCATGGCCGGTGTCATCGGCTGTCTGCAGGCAATGGAAGCGGTCAAGTTCCTGACGGGAGCCGGCGAACTCCTGACAGGGAAACTGCTCACTTACGATGCGCTCACTAACACCATTCGCACGGTCAACATTCCGGAAGACCCGGACTGCGCCGTCTGCAGTGACCATCCGACCATCACCGAACTCATCGACTATGAGCAGGCTGCCTGTGACGGTCTGTCCAAGGACGATGTGGCGGAAGCGGCTGCGGAATAAGCGGTTGCGGGAAACGGCTCGTTCATGGTAAGATAGCTGCAGTACAGTTTTGTAATTCTTTTGGCACTCATTTGCAATTCCTTTTTAAGGTAACTTAGAAGTTTGGAACGTAGACTTTGAGTGCGCCCGAAAAGAATGTTTTCTTAGGAGGAATACAAATGGCAAAGCAGAAACTTACCAAAGAACAGAAAAAAGGAAAGACCCTCGCTTCCCTGGCCAGCACCGCCGGTCTGACCGCTTTCATCGCGGCTTACAGCGGCTCGGTCCTGAAGAAGCCCCTTCTTTCCAAGTGCTTCACTTTCCTGACCGGCGCCATGGTGTTCCTGACCGCCATTTTCACTCAGGACCCCGGCGTCGAAGCCGATGCCACAGACGTGGACGACGAATAATCACATAAGCGTAAAAAAGCGACCCACCGGAAGGTGAGTCGCTTTTCTTATTGTCTGTTCCTGTCTTACCGGAAGGAGCGGATCGCCGCCTCTATTCTCTCGAGGTCCTCTGTACTCAGGGCGTCCGAGAGGAAGAGGGCCTCGAACTGGCTCGGGGCAATGTAGATGCCTTGTTCCAGCATGTGCCGGAAGTATGCGGCAAAGCGGTCCGTGTCACAGGTTAGGGCGTCTTCGAAGGAGAGGACCGGCCGGTCAGTGAAAAAGGCGGAGAGGTGAGAGCCTTCCCGATTCACCAGGAGTGGCTCCCAGGTCTCTTTCTGCAGATCATAAAACGCTTC
>JAFUZN010000137.1 GCA_017476565.1 Clostridia bacterium | reverse complement strand
GAAAGGGAATGGACCCCTTCTCCGGTGAATTCCATGCTCCGGTAGAGAGCGCCGTCCACCCCGATCTTGCCGATGATGGCCAGGATGAGGTCTTTGCCGCCGCAGCCTTTCGGGACCGAACCCGTCAGTTCGAACCGCAGAGCAGAGGGGACTTTGAACCAGGCTTGTCCGGTCGCCATGCCGGCGGCCATGTCCGTCGAACCGACACCGGTGGAGAAGGTTCCCAGAGCCCCGTAGGTGCAGGTGTGGCTGTCGGCGCCGATGATACAGTCCCCGGCGGTGACGACACCCTGCTCCGGCAGGAGGGCGTGCTCGACGCCCATGGTGCCGACATCGTAAAAATGGGTGATGCCGTGCTCTCTGGCAAAGTCCCGACAGGCCTTGGATTGCTGGGCGGCCTTAATGTCTTTGTTGGGGACGAAGTGGTCCAGCACAATGGCGATGTGCTCCTTGTCGTGGACCTCCGTAAAGCCCGCTTTCCGGAACTCGTTGATCGCCACCGGGGTGGTGATGTCGTTCCCCAGAACAATGTCGAGGTTTGCGCTGATGAGCTGGCCGGCTTCCACCGAAGAGAGCCCCGCGTGAGCCGCCAATATCTTTTGGGTCATTGTCATTCCCATTTAGTCCTGTTCTCCTTTCACCATGTTGTCGAAGGCGCTGAGGAGGGCCTTGACGCTGGCTTTGATGACGTCGGTGTGAGTGCCGGCACCCCAGTACATGGTGCCGTCTTCGGTCTGCAGACCAATGTAGGAAGCGGCGACGCTCTGAGAACCTTCGCCCTGCATGCTGTGCTGGGTGAAGACTTCCAGGGTGTACTCCCGACCGCTGAACTCTTTGAGGGCCCGGTTGACCGCGCCCAGGGAGCCGTTCCCTTCGGCCTCTACCTCGGTCTCTACTCCGTCCTGTTCGAAGGTGATCTCGATCTTGACGGTTTCGTTTTCCCGGATGAATTCGTAGTCAGTAATGTCGATTTCTCCGGGAATGTTCAGGTAAGCCTCTTCGAAGATCTCGCAGACCTCATCGGGCTTCAGTTCTTTGTGGTTCACGTCGGAGACGTGCTTGCAACGGTAGCTCAGGTCCTCCCGCATTTTCGGGGGCAGGCTGTAGCCGTAGACCTGCTCGAGCAGGTACCCGATGCCGCCTTTCCCGGACTGGGAGTTGACGCGGATGATGTCGGAGTCGTAGGTCCGCCCAATGTCGGTGGGGTCGAGGGGAATGTAGGGGACAGTCCACTGGTGAAGACGGTTCTTTCCGCGGAACTTCATGCCCTTGGCAATGGCGTCCTGGTGGCTTCCGGAGAAGGCCGCAAAGACCAAAGCTCCGGCGTAGGGGGTCCGCTCGTGGACCCGCATGCGGGTGACCCGCTCATACACTTCGACGAGTTCCGGCATGTTGTGGAAGTCCAGCTTCGGGTCGACCCCGTGGGTATACATGTTCATCGCCAGGGTGACGATGTCCACGTTGCCGGTCCGCTCCCCGTTGCCGAAGAGGGTCCCTTCCACCCGGTCTGCGCCGGCGAGGAGGGCCAGTTCCGTGTCCGCGACCCCGGTGCCCCGGTCGTTGTGGGGGTGCAGGGACAGGGTCACGTGTTCCCGGTATTTCAGGTGCTCACTCATGTATTCGATCTGAGAGGCGTAAATGTGGGGCATGCTCATTTCCACCGTCACCGGCAGGTTGATGATGACGTTGTTGTCCGGACCCGGTTCCAGTACATCGAGGACGGCGTTGCAGACTTCCAGGGCGTACTCCGGCTCGGTCCCGGTGAAGGACTCGGGGGAGTATTCGAACCGGAAGTTCCCTTCGTACTCGGAGGCCAGCTTCTTGACGAGCTTGGCACCGTCCACGGCGATCTGCTTGATCTGGTCCTTAGACTTTTTGAAGACCTGCTCCCGCTGGGCAACGCTGGTGGAATTATAGAAATGGATGATGGCGCTGGGGGCACCTTTGCAGGCATCGAAGGTCCGGCGGATGATGTGCTCCCGGCACTGGGTCAGGACCTGGACCGAGACGTCCTCCGGGATCATGTCCTTTTCGATGAGGGTCCGCAGGAATTCGAATTCCGTTTCGCTGGCGGCCGGGAAGCCGACTTCGATCTCTTTGAAACCCACTTTGACGAGGGTCTCATAGAACTCCAGCTTTTCTTCGAGGCTCATGGGGATGACCAGGGCCTGGTTCCCGTCTCTGAGGTCTACTGAACACCACTGGGGCGGGGTCTCGATATGATCTTTCTGTACCCACTTCGTGTACTCGGTGGAGACCGGGTAATAACCGGGGGCATACTTGGTTGCGTCCATCATCAGGAACACCTCTGTTTCTAATCTAAAGTAAAATAAAAAAACCGTCCCAAAGCAGTTTGCTTTGAGACGGGTGTTGACACTTGGGGTCGGCACTCGCGGTACCACTCAAATTGCAGAACGGGTCTGCCACTCTTCGAAGTCCGATAACTTCTATGCACTGACGTAGCATTCACGGGGCGCCCTAATGGCTCGAAAGGTCGAGGGTTCAGGTTCCGGCTCGGAAGTCAGAGGTATGCGGGTTACTCATTGCCGGTTCACACCACCCACCGGCTCTCTGGAATGCACTCGCCCGGACCATTCTTCGTCACAGCCTTTGATTCAGTTCGAGAGGCATTGTAACACTGGAAGACAGGGGAGTCAACTTTAAGTTGCGCAAAATATAATTTTGCGACAGGTATTTTGTGAGCGACTGCTCACCTGGCCTTGTCGCTGGAGAGGATAACCAGAAGAAACCCATGGTTATGGGAAATTTCGGCACTTCCGGCAGGGTTCCCGTCTTCGGTTCCCAGCACTTCATTCGAGACGCCCAGGGTCGTATCGGGGGAGAGTGTAAAAGAAGTCAAGACGTATTTTGCCCCGGAAATGGTCAGTCCTTCCACCGGACCGCCCCAGGGGATGAGGCCGAAATAGTGGAACCGGTTCACGGGGCCTCCCTCTGGCAGTGCCGCTCCGGGAGCCGGAAGGCGGAACGTTCCGGGAGTTTTCAGGAAGACGCGGTTCTGTCCGTCCTCGAAGAAGAGTTCGGCGACCCGCTTGTCTTCAGCGTACTTTTGAAGAAGCCCAAGGTTTACGAGGGTTTGGTCGAGCCGCCCCCCGAGGCCCCCGAGGACGTGGATGCGGGAGAAGCCCTCCCGGACCGCCAGGTCGACGGCCGCTTCGCTGTCCGTCATGTCTTTGACGGTGGGCAGAAGGATCAGGTCTTCTGCCGCAGCCTTTTGGGCTTCCGTGGGCCGGGGCACGGAGTCATAGTCCCCAATGAGGTAGACCGGTAAATCGCCCTTCTCGGGGAGGTGGGAGAGCCACTGAAGGCCTCCGTCGGCACAGAAAATG
>JAFUZN010000136.1 GCA_017476565.1 Clostridia bacterium | reverse complement strand
TGGGACAGGGGGAAGCGGCTGCCGTGGTCTTTCAGGAAGCCGTTGAGCTTGGCTTCGGTGCCGGCATTCATGGTGTCGCCACCGGAACCGGCGGTCTCAAAGAAGCTGAGGTCGAAGCCGTCTTGCATCTCCTTGCTGTTCATGAGTTTTTCGTAATGGGCCGGGACCATGAGGGTATGGGCCGGACGATATTTCTATACATATTTCCCGACTTTATCCTGGTCGAATTTCGGAATGATGACATCGATCACGCCGAGGAACAAAGGCATGTGCAGGCTTGCGACAATGCCGTAGGAGGCGAAAGAGGGGATGATGTTCAGGAATTTCTGGTCTCTCGTGTACCGGACTCCGCAGTTTTCGAAAGAGGTGGCAACGGCATTGAACCCGTCATTGGAGAGCATGACCCCCTTCGGCATTCCGGTGGTACCGCCGGTCAGGGTAATGGCAGCCACGTCGTTTTCGCCATAGGTCGCCGTATAGGAGTTCTCAGCTTTGTCGCTTCCGGTTTTTACGAAGGACTCCCAACGGATGACCTTTACATTTTCCGAAACCTTCGGACGCGGCATTTTGAACTGCTTCAGGACCTTGAGGGTCATCGGGAGAGAGGTGTCGGGGGAGATGATGATCAGCTTTTTGAGATCGGAGTCACAGAGATCTTCTGTGAGCTTCTCATAGAAGTTATCGATGAGGAGCATGACGCTGGCACCGGACTTCTTCAAAAACAGCTTCATGGCATCGGCACTGAGCCGGGGGTCCAGGGTCATGATGGTGGCACCGATCTTGCTGAGACCGTACATGGCATAGGCCATTTCCGGAATGGTGACCGAAGCACATCCGACGACATCGCCTTTGCGAACACCCAGGGCTTCGAAAGCAGAAGCGGCCTTGTTGACGTTCCGGAAGAATTCCTTATAGGAGATCTCCTTGCCTAAGTAAACGAGGGCAGTATCGTTTTCAAAGCCCGCATTTCTGCTGTGGACAGCTTCGTAAAGGGTCGCTTTCGGGACTTCGGCCTTCTGAGCTTCTTCACTGAAGAACTGCATCCAGGGTTTTTCAATCGAGGGGAGCCTCTTGTTGGTATCCACGTTGTTCATCTTTCCGCCTGCTTTCTCATTATTATTTGAAATCATACTCGTACAAATTTCTTAAATGAAATCGTACACAACAACAACTTTCTGTTTGGTGTAAGTCAAATATAGAGGGAGATGCTTAAAGTTTTCTGAAGGTTTCCGGCGGATATTTCATCAAGATGTAAAGCAAATCGCCTTTACTTTTCCGCACATACTCAGCGGATGGTGAAGGGCTTTACTTGTCAGTTTTGAAAAAACTCTGAAGGGAAGGGCTTTCTTATCACATTTTGTATTTGTATAAGAATTGCACAAAATATCTCATTTTCGAGGTTATTTTCGGTGAATAGTTTTATAAAAAAATATTTGAGTAAAATATTCAATTAAAAACCACCGGTCCAAAAACCGGTGGTTCTTTCTATAATATGTAGTTTTATTGGTTTCGCTCAGTCTTTCAGCGGAAGCACCTGCTGGAAGGTAAGGCTTTCTGCAGGAATGTCGAGATAAAGGTTCATGGTATCTCTTGCTTCAATGCGGGAGACCTTACGGTCTACGCCAAACAGTGCGGAACATTCGGGGCAGATGGCGAACAGGTCATGCTTGTAGTTCAGCACGCTGATGTTGAAGATACCAACTCCGTTGGAGGAGCGCAGCATCTGCATGTTGACCTCCTTGCCGCAGTGAGGGCAGGCAACGGGGTGGGACTTTCCGAATTTTCCAATGGCGTCTGCTGTCTTTTTCATAGTCATAACTCCTTCAAACCCAGATTCTTAAACATTTTACTGTACTTTAAAGGGCTTGTCAATTTCTGTTCAGTCCAGTTTATCCGGGTGTTCCGGGAGAATGCCGTTGCGATAGACGTCCATGAGCCGGGTCAGCATATCGATGTTCTTCTGCAGCTTTTTGCCGATGTCGGTCTCATGGATCTTGATGCGGTGGTCGCTGGGCTGCATGAGTACCGTCTCCGGAATGATGTCTTTGTTCGATTTGATAGCATCTTCAAAGCCTTCGAAGGGCTCCAGGGCAGAGATTCGCATGCCGTGGGAATTGAAGATGAGGCTGTAGCCGGCAATGCCGGTGGTCTTCTGGTAGGCTTTACTGAAGCCGCCGTCAATGAGGAAGAGCTTTCCTTCGCCACGAATGGGAGTCTCACCCTTGGTCGTCTTGACGGGAGTGTGGCCGTTGATGATGTGGGAGAATTCGGAGTCGAGTCCGAACTCATGGAGGATGATCTTGCAGCCTTCTGCCGTCTGGGTGATCTGATAGTAGGGGTCCCGGGCTTCGACCCAGGTCTCCTTGTCGGCGATGAACCGGCGTTCGAAGGTCGTGATCTTTTCCCGGGCGAAGGTGGGGGCCCATTTTCCGCACCAGAGGAACCACATGAAGTCCTGACCTCTCTGACGGTTCGGGTCATTTTCCGATGCAAAATAGCCGTCCCGGACTTTTTTGTCACAGTAGTCAAGGAGTGCCTTGCCGCTGTACTCTTTGCCTTCGTAGTTGAATACTTTGAAGGTGCCGTCGGCATTCATGGGGACACCGCCGTGGACGAGAAGGTTGCCATTATAGCACTTGTACATGGAGCCTTTGTCCAGAATGAAGCGGGCGTGCTTCTGAAGCTTTTCCGACCCGCGGAAGGACTTGACCATGGCATCCATCATTTCCTGCTCTTCCGGGGACAGGGTATAGGGGTCCTCCGGGTCGACCGTGGGGAAGTCGCAGTCTTTCAGGGGATAGGTTTTCCCGTTGATCTCAATGGTGCCGTCTTCATAGTTGACGTGCTCGAGGGAGGCCCGGTCCAGCATGTCGAAGTCCGGGTTCCGTTTGACTACCTGGCCCATGAGCTTGAAGAGGACCATGGTGATGGCCTTGGACATGCGGGCCGTGAGGAGCAGGTCCTTGTTCTTCGTGTGTTTTTTCTCCTCTTTGTCGAGGATCCGGGTCGCAAAGCTCGAAAGGTCGGTCATTGCATAGAACTCGTTGGCAAAGAGGGAGAGGGGCCGTAGGCTGATGCCGTAGCCGATCTCGAGAACGGGGAGGTTATTGTAGAGGATGGAGTTCGACAGGACCGTGGCAATGCAGATGGGAGAACCGGCGGCGGCACCCAGCCAGACGACATCGTGGTTGCCGAACTGGATGTCCAGGGAATGGTGCTCCATGAGGGTGTCCATGACAATGTCTGCCCGGGGGCCCCGGTCGAAGATATCACCGACCAGGTGGAGCCGGTCGACGATGAGCCGTTTGATGACACTGCAGACCGCCACAATGAAGTCTTCGGCCTTGCCGATCTCGATGATGGTGTTGAGGATGTTATCGTAATACTCTTTTTTATTGTGAAGGTCAAAGTCGATGTTGATGAGCTCATCGATGACATAGGCGTATTCCGGAGGAAGGGCCTTACGGACCTTGGAACGGGTATACTTCGAGGTGATGAGATGGGTGAGCTCGATGAGACGGTTCAAAGTCTCATGGTAGAATTCCGCTTCATTGTCCACTCCCTGCAGGAGTTCTCTGAGTTTCTCCCGGGGGTAGTAGATGATGGTGGCGAGGGTAGCCCGTTCTTCCGCAGTCAGTTCATCGGCAAACAGCAGGTCGATCTTTTCCCGGATAGCTCCGGAAGCGCTGTTCATGACGTGGACGAAGGACTCGTATTCACCGTGGACATCGGACAGGAAGTGCTCCGTGGCCTTCGGCAGGTTCAGGATCGCATTCAGGTTGATGATCTCGGTGGCGGCAGACTGCTCGGTGGGGTATTCCTTGCCGAGAAGGCGCAGATATTCGAGCTCTGCCTGGGAATAATCTTTCTTCTTTGCCATTTGTTTTCTCCCTTCTAGGAATGGGTCGCGATTTATTCGTTTTTATTATACATTAATTAGACGCCGCTAACAATGAGGATTTCTCTCCGGCGATGGAAAATAATTGTTGATTTTTGGAGAACACTATGATAATATATCAAAGTCGCAGCTACCGTTGCGAGAACACCTTTGGGGGCGTAGCTCACCTGGGAGAGCGCTTGAATGGCATTCAAGAGGTAGTCGGTTCGATCCCGATCGTCTCCACCAAGAAATAGACAGGGCCATACGGCCCTGTCTCTTATTTTCCTGAGAGATCGGGATCGAACCCTTGGGCACGAGCGTTAAGAAAACAGTCCGGTGGACTGTTTTTAGCGAGTGGAGCTGCGTGATCGAACCCCAGGGCAAGAGCGTTAAAAAACAGGTTCCTTTTTGCGTATAGTCTTGGTAAAATAAGTAGAACATTATTTTATATAGGAGATCATCTATGAAGATTTTAGTTATCAACTGCGGAAGTTCTTCTCTCAAATACCAGCTCATCGACATGACTGATGAGTCTGTCATCGCGAAAGGCCTCTGTGAACGCATCGGCATTGAAGGGGGCCATATGGAGGGGAAGACCTTTGACGGCAGAGAGTACGATCTGAACCTGGAACTGCCGGACCATACGGCTGCCTTCCATCAGGTCAAAGATGCCCTTCTGGAAGGGTCCTGTAAAGTCATCGACTCCCTCGATGAGATCACCGCGATCGGTCATCGGATCGTGCAGGGGGGAGATGTCTATAACCAAAGCGTCCTCGTCACCCCGGAAGTCATTCGGGAAATCGACAGACTTTCTGCTCTGGCACCCCTTCACAACCCGGCACACATCCAGGGCATCAACGCCTGTACTGAAGTCTTTGGCAGCCTGAAACCTCAGGTGGTCGTCTTCGACAATGCCTTCCACAGCACGATGCCGAAGGAAGCATACAGCTTC
>JAFUZN010000135.1 GCA_017476565.1 Clostridia bacterium | reverse complement strand
TTCATGCCTCTCTACTATGCGACCAAGGCCTTTGACTACTTCTTCTCGGAAGCCGTCGCCATGGAACTCAAGGGTACCGGCGTCACCGTCACCTGCCTTATCCCCGGTCCCACCAAGACCGGCTTCGAGAGCGGTGCCAAGATGAAGGGCTCCAAGATGTTCACCTTCAAACCCCTTCAGGCCTGCACCCAGGACATGGTCGCGAAGAAAGGCTATGAAGGCATGATGAAAGGCAGACTTCTGGTCCACACTCACTGGAAGTATGAAGTCTTCAAGATCGGTACGCAGATGACTCCGGACCACATCCGCCAGCTCATGTGTACCTATATCAACATTGGCAGCTTTAACGCCAAAAACTTCAAAGCGGACTAAAGCAGAGAGGAGTAGCCTAAAATGATCAGCAAAAACTATCACCCCGACCACTATCCGGAGGGCAACTGGGTCGTTCCGGAAAACCCGAAAGTCACCTATCTCAACTACAAAGACGTCAGCATTCCGAACAAGGTCCTGTTCTTTATGATGCAGGTCGGTTCTCGTTCGAAGGACACTATCAACGTCTTCAAGACCCTGGGGCATCTCAGAAACATTATGCCCCTTTACACGCTGTTCTTCGGCGGCATCTATCGGATGAAGGGCCGCATCGACCACATGGAGAAGGAAAAGATCATCACCCATGCCGCCTGGCGTCTGGGCTGCATCTATGAATTCTCCCACCACAACCCGTTCCTGCGCAAAAAGTACAGCCAGGAGGAAATATTCTCCTGGGCTCAGGAAGACTGTGACAGCTGGGATGACAAGACCCGTGTCCTCTTCAAGGCAGTGGACTCCATCGTCGAGAAGCACATCCTGGAAGGCAAAGAATGGGACGACCTCAAGAAGTATTATAACGATGACCAGATGGTCGAATTCCTGATGCTCGTCGGTCATTACATCATGATTGCTGTGACGGTCAACTCCACCGGTACACAGCTGGAAGAGGACAAGTGGTTATAATGAAAATTCACATTCTTCAGACCGGGACCGTCGGCGTCTCTCCGCTGCTGCCTTTTGGCGGTGACAATGTCAGCACGGCCAAGGCCTCCGGTATTTTCACCAGGAAAAAAGACCGGTTATGGCTTCCGGTATTCATCTATTACATCGAGACTCCTCACGGCAAGCTCCTCGTCGATACCGGCTGGCGCCGGGAGATGAGCCCGAAGGGTGTCTTTGACCGAAAAGCTCAGATCAAAGAGCTGGTCACCCCCATGCTGTACCGCATCAACTACGGTGTACTCCCTCTGGGGCAGGCAGCCGATGAGCAGCTGGCCGAAATGGGGGTCCGACCGGAAGACCTGGACCATGTCCTCATCAGTCACCTCGACTGTGACCACGTCTGCGGGCTCCGGGCGTTTAAGAACGCCAAAAACATCATGGTCTCTAAGAAGGACCTGGACCACATCCGCGCAAATCGGACCGGCCGCGTCCGGTTCCGTCCGGAATGGTGGGAAGGCGTCGACCTCAAGACCTTCGACTGGAACGGTACGGAAGGCCCCGTGGGCTGCTCCTACGACGTCTTCGGGGACGGGTCTGTCGTCATGATCAACATCCCGGGTCATTCTGCCGGCCTCTGTGCCATCAAGGTGACCGGAGAGGACGGCCGGTTCGTTCTGATCGCTACGGACGGCGGCTATGCCAGAAAGTCCTGGGAACAGATGATCACTTCCGGCATCTCCGAGGACAAAGAGCTTCAGAGGAAGTCCCTTGCCTGGATCCGGGAACAGAGTGAAAACCCCGACTGCATCGCGGTCCTTGCAAGCCACGACACGGAAGTGACGCCCCACACGATCGAATTTTGACCAAACAGGTCCGGTCCCAGACCCGATCCAACACTCACTTGATACAGCTCCTAACGGAAAAGGACCGACATGATAACATGCCGGTCCTTTTCCCATGTATCCTGCATAGAGGGAGTTCCAAGCACTTCCTATTGCTGTTTGCCTTTTGGCGGCCAGCTGAGTGCTTTGAAATCGACGTCCAGGGCAGCTTCCTTGATGGATTCGCTGACGGTGGGGTGGGGGTGGATGGTCTCTGCAACGTCTGCAGCGGTGGCGCCGAGTCGCATGGCGACGGCCAGTTCACCGACCATGTCAGTGACCCGGGGCCCGACCAGATGAGCGCCGAGGATTTTTCCGGTCGCTTCTTCTGTGATGATCTTCACGAACCCGGTCTGGTCGCCTTCGATGAGGGCTTTCCCGTTGCCGGCAAGGGGGAAGAGTCCCACCTTGTAGGAGAGTCCGGCATTCCGGGCAGCCTGCTCGGTCAACCCGACGGCAGCGCACTCGGGGCTTGTGTAGATGCAGCTCGGGCAGACACTTCCGTCATAGGTAGGAGTCTCGCCCATGGCATGCTCCACGGCGGCGACACCCTGCTCTTCGGCGGCATGGGCCAGCATGATCTGACCATTGCAGTCGCCGATGGCAAAGATGCCGGGGACGGAGGTCTCGAAGTTCTCGTTGACTTCAATGAACCCTCGCTCTGAAACGGCGACGCCGGCGTCTTCCAGACCGATGCCCTTAGTGTTGGGACGGCGGCCGATGGCGACGATGAATTTGTCGCATTCGAACTGTTCTTTGAGATCGCCGGAAGAGGTGAAGACCAGAAGGCCCTCGCCGTTCTGCTCGACTTTTTCCAGTTTGGTATCGGTACGGAACTTGATGCCCTGCTTCGTGAGTTCCTCGCGAAGGACATAGGCGGCAGATTCGTCGACCGGCGGCAGGATCTGAGGCATCATCTCAATGACGGTCACATCGACTCCGAGGGCATTAAACAGGTAGGCGAATTCGCAACCGATAACGCCACCGCCGAGAATACAGAGTTTCTCCGGGAGCTCTTCAAAACTCAAAGCACCGGTACTGTCGACAACGCCCGGCAGATCATGACCCTCGAAGGGAATGACGGCCGGGGAGGAGCCTGTGGCCAGGATAATAACATCGGAGACAAGCTCTGAACCGTCCTCCAAAAGGACAGTTTTACCATCCTTCAAAGTAGCGGCTCCGCCATGCACCTGGACTCCGTTGGCGGCTTCCAGGCCTTTGACGCCCCGAACCAGCTTTTTTACGACCTGATTCTTATGCTTCTGCAGACGAGCCCAGTCGACAGAAGCTTTGTCAATACAAAGGCCGTTATTGGCTTCTTTTGTCAGCTCCTGGAACTTTTCTGCTGTATGGATGAGAGCTTTAGTGGGGATACAGCCGACATTGAGGCAGGTCCCGCCTAAACTTTCTTTTTCAACTAAATGGACAGTGGCACCGAGCTGGGCTGCGCGGATCGCCGCGATGTACCCTCCGGGGCCACCACCGATGACCGTAATGGTTTTGGACATAGGATCTCGACCTTTCTCCACGGAATGACACGACCCGCCTTGCGACGGGCCATGCCATAAAGGGTAGATACTTGAAGGTTATGGGCTTATTTGCAGATGGTGAGAGCACCCTTGACGATGTCGTCGATGGAAGGATAGTGGTACTTCTCCAGCTGAGGTGCCAGCGGGACGGGCGTGTTGAGTGCGCCGATCCGAACGATGGGAGCCTTCAGAGCATCGAATTTCTCTTCTGCTACGAGGGCGGCAACCTCTGCACTCCAGGCACAACGTTTGCACTCGTCGGTGACGACCAGGAATTTGCCGGTCTTCTCGACGGAGTTGAAAATCATTTCCTTGTCGAGGGGATAGAGGGTACGGGGGTCAATGACTTCGCACTCAATGCCTTCCTCAGCCAGCTTCTTGGCAGCTTTGGTCGCTTTGTCGACGCAGGGGCCGGTGGCGACGATGGTAAGGTCTGTCCCTTCCCGAACGATCTTGCCGACCCCCAGGGGGATGGGTTCGAGTTCGTCGAGGTCAAGTTTTTCCATCTTGGTGTAGAGAGCCTTGGTCTCGAAATACATGACGGGGTTCTGGTCCGCGATGGAAGAGAGCATCAGTCCATAGGCAT
>JAFUZN010000134.1 GCA_017476565.1 Clostridia bacterium | reverse complement strand
TTAACTTTATCCCTTTAAAGCGATGAATTAACAATTTGTCTATGTTTTTTCCTCATTTCTTCGTTTATGATAGGGTTTACGAAAGTCCATCCGGAGCGGTTGTGGGATCCGCTCCCCTGACATCGGCCTGCATTTTGGGAGAAAGCGGGACCGCAAAGGAGTCATGAAAATGAGAATCACACGCAAACGCATCCTGGCCATCGTCCTGGCCGCCCTCATGGTGCTGTCCGTCTTCCCTCTCGCCGCCCTGGCAGAGGACCTGACCACGAAAAAAGGCCAGGTCGCCCTGGTGGTCTACGGGTCGGAGTTCACGGACATCGTCGCCGAGGACAAAGGGACCGTCGAGACCCTCCAGCAGGTGGGGACCGCCACTTTGAAGACCGTCGTCAAGGTCCCCGAAGTCCGGGTCACCCTCACCAGCAAGGAGACCGGCGAAGTCTATGAATTGAAACGAGTGCAGGAAGACGTCCTGAATTCCATCACGGTGCGCTCTCCGGTGCTGGAAGAAGCCCGGGCCACCATCGACCAGGTCCCCGTCGCCAGCAACCTTCTGAAAGCGGCAGAGGACTTCATCGCCAAACAGAAAGACACGTTTCTTCAGGGGTTCCGGGGTCTCTCCGACTTGGCCGGTTCCCTTTATAACACCTATAAGAGTGACAAACTGCCGGTGGGCGAATACACCGTCCATGTAGAGGAGACCGACAAAGACGGCTTCCTTTTGACCGACAAAACCAGAAAAACTTTTGACGTGGAAGTGGTCGAGCAGACCGGCAACCGCCCCCAGTACCTCGGGACCACCCGGGAACTCGGCGGCGAATTAGAGCCTCTGGACCTGTCGGACCTCATCGACACGTCCGCCATCATCGACCTGTCGGCTCTGACGGACACCGCCAAGAACCTTCTGAACACCACCGCCCCCTTCACTTTTGAAGTTTACCTGCAGGTCCCCGGTCTCTGGGCCGCTGACAAAGACGCAGGTTTCCGGTTCCGGAACACCGACCTTGCCGGCAACGGCATCGAAGGGTCCAAATTCGTCCTCATCAACCGGGACGAAGTGGGCAAAGTCCTGAAGTTCATTGCGGACGTAGGCCAGACCCCCTATGAGCTGCTCATCAAGTCTGTCTGGGGCAGCGAGACCGAAGGCATCCTGTCCTTCCGCGATGTACTCGCACTTCAGAGAGAAGTTGCCAAAGTGGACAATGGGTCCCTCACCTGGAATGAAGACTCGGCCTATGCCCTCATCAAGAGTTATACGACTCTGCTGTCCGACGCGGACCTTCTCGGGAAAGCGCTCAAGCAGAATGTCGTGGCCCCCGCCATTCTGGAGACCACCTCCAGGAAAGACGGCGCCGTCGTCTTTGAGCCGAACAGCAATGTGACCCTCACCTGGATGCTGGACCTCATCCCGGTCATCCTGAAGGCCACCGGCACCCTCATTGACCTCGGCACCCAGGTCGCAGAGACCACCGTGGACACCGCCGCTGCCACAGCAGCCGCACAGCCTGCCACAGGAGCGGTAGCCGGCCTTGCCACCGGGACTCTTACGAACCTTGCCACTGACCGAGTCACCAATGCACTGGTCAAAGTGGTCGAATACGCCAACACCATCACCAAAGCCGCCGTCGTGGAGCTGGTTTACCCCTACGCTCAGCGCCTCGGCCTGGTGGGCCCGAAACTGGGCAGCGGCAACTACATTTTGTTTGAGGCCCAAGCTGCGAACAATTACCTGCCGAACCCCCTCGCCTACACCCTGAACCTGGCCTGGGCCGACCCGGAAGACCTTTATGTGACCGTAGCCGACCTCGGCATCCTGACGCCTTATTTTGCAGAAGGGCTTTATGAGTACGCCCGCAGCACGACGGTGGCCGGTTCCATCGACCGGACCCTCACCCGCCTGACCGGCCGAGAGAGTACCCTCTTCTCCGACCTCTTCGGTGGCGGACAGGACGTGACGGCAGCCACCATCGCCTATGCAGCATCCATCGCCTACACCGCTCTAGGCGGCGACAAGCTCTTTATCAGTGAACAGCAGATCGCCAGCGCCATGACCCTGTTCCTTTACAAGCAGGGGCGCACCGCTCAGAACCTGCTCGTCTACCTCAACGACATTGCCGAGCGCTCCAAGAGCATCTTTACCGGCTATGTCGATGACAACTGGTCCTTCTACAACCTGGACGAAAACGTAGCCCTTACCGCCACCAAGGTGACGGCAGCGGTCTCGACCAGCATCGGTCAGATCCTTACAGACGGGTTGCTCGGACGGTAACCTTCTCACAAACACAAACAGCCCTGAGACTTAAAAGAGTCTCAGGGCTTTCTTCTTTATCAATGTACTTTTAGATCAGGCCGTTTTTCTGAAGGAACTTCTTCGTTTCGGCAAAGGTGCGGTCTGCCTGGTTTTGTAAGAAGCAGTGGGCGGCATTGACCCAGTATGTTTTATCGGCCTGTTTCGGCATGCTGCGCCAGATCTTCAGGGCAACGGGCGGCATGACAAAGACATCTTTCAAGCCAAAGATGACCTGGGTCGGCAGGGTCAGTTTGGCAAGGTCTTTCAGGTCCGGCCGAGTGGCCACCGCCGTCATGTAGGCCGCACCGGAGCCGATATGTTCCACCTGAAGTGCATCGCAGTAGAGGTGGGGGCTCATGTCTTTAACGTAGTCTTTGTCAAAGGTCATGAGGTACCCGATGAACTTCCAAAGGCCATCGTAAGGCGTGAAATAAGGCAACCCCCAGTCGAGGAACTTCCCGACGGGACCGTCCATCATCATCTTCCGCTGGGCGGGTCTCAGGTCTCGCATGAGGAGAGGCGCATAGAGGATGAGAGCGTTGATCTTTTTCTCGGCTGCCTGTTTGTCCACTTCATCGAGGGCCATCTGCATGGAGACGGAGCCGCCCATGGAATGGCCAAACAGGAGCCAGCCACTGCCATCCTCATCGAGGTCGTTCAGCATGGTCGCAAAAATGTCTTTCTGGGCAATGTGCCGGATCCCTTTGTACTCCCGGGTGGAAAACCCGAAGTCCGGCAGGTCCGCCCGAACACAGGTGATTCCCTGTTTTGTCAGAATGTCCACCATTTCCTGGAAGAACTGGGTGTTGCAGGCAAAGCCGTGGAGCAGGAAAGCTTTCGCGATCTGCTTCCCTTCGGCCGGGTCGACCCGGTAATGGATCTTATAGTCTCCGAGTTCAAAGTACTGACTGTTCGGGAACGGGTCCCCCGGGCGCGTTTCAAAGGCAAAGACTTCTGCTTTTTTCAACATAGTTTTTCTCCTTTTCGGTCAACCGATTTTATCCACCAATATTATACACATTTCTCTCCATAGAAAAAAGACAGCATCAATTTTGTGAATCTGTACAAATCGCCCCACCGACATTTGTTAATAATTAATTAATATTTCCTATTCAAATTTCGTCCAATTTGTGTTAACATTTTGTTCACGAGCAAATATTCCTGCTCTGTCCAAGCAAATCATTGTATGTATGGAGGAATTATTTATGGATTTAAAAGGAACCTATAAAGGTTTTGAACGCAAAAACTTCATTTTCAACTGGCACGACCCGGAAGAACAGCGGTTCTACCACAGCAACGGCAACTATGAGTCCGGCTGTACCACGCTTCCTGCAAAAGATATTGAAAAGAAACATGCCATCGTCATCGGCTCCGGCATTGCCGGTCTGGCCGCTGCCTGCTACCTGGTCAGAGATGCCAGGATGCCCGGCGAGAACACCACGGTTTACGAGACACGTTCCGTCTCCGGCGGTTCCTGCGACGGTATGTTCATTCCCGGCAAAGGTTATGTCATTTCCGGCGGCCGTGAAATGGACGACCACTTCGAATGCATGTGGGACCTCTTCAAAGATATCCCCTCCTGTGATGACAAGAACGTCTCTATCCTCGACGCTTACAAGAGACTGAACGAGGCGGACCCCAACTACTCGAACTGCCGTGTGTCCCATAAGCGCGGTCAGGACGCGGGCTTCAACAATAAGTTCAACATGTCCAACAAAGCCCAGATGGAAGTGCTGAAGGTCATGCTCATGAAGGACGACGACCTCTACGGCAAGCCTATTGATGACTTCTTTACCGATGAGACCTTCAACTCCAACTTCTGGTACTACTTCAAGACCATGTTCGCTTTCAAGAACGAGCATTCCGCTCTGGAAGTCAAACTGTACCTGCAGCGCTTCATCCACCACCTGGAAGGCTTCACTGACCTGTCCTCTCTTCGTTTCTGCAAATACAACAACTATGACTCCATCATCCTTCCCATGGAGAACTGGCTGAAGGAGCGGGGCGTCAAGTTTGTGTACCACGCCATGGTCACCAATGTCCTCTTTGACATTCAGGGTGGCACAAAGACTGCCAAGACGGTGGAAGTCACCATCGAAGGCAAGGAAGAAAAAGTGGAGATCAATGAAAACACCTTCGTCTTCTTCACCAACGGTTCCAACACTGCCAACCTGAAGCTGGGCGACCATCACACCGTGCCGGAATTCGATACCAGCATCTATGGTTCCTGGAAGACCTGGCAGAACATTGCAAAACAGGACCCCTCCTTCGGTAACCCCGATGAACTGCTGGCAGACCCCGAACTGACTCAGTGGGAATCGGCGACCCTTACCACCAACGACAACGAGATCCTGAAGTACATCACCAACGTCACCGGCCGTGACCCCAGAGACGGCAAAGTTGTCACCGGCGGTATTGTCACCGTCAAAGACTCCGGCTGGGTCATGTCCTGGACCATCAACCGCCAGAAGCACTTCCTCGACCAGAACTCGGAAGAGAACACCATTGTCTGGATTTATGCTCTCTATGACGGCAACAAAGGTAACTATGTCAAGAAGGGCATGAGAGAGTGCACCGGTGAAGAGATCGCCAAAGAGTGGCTCTACCACATCGGCTGCCCGGACGACCGCATCGATGATCTGGCCGCCAACGGCTGTAACTGCGTTCCCTGCATGATGCCCCGTGTCACCACCTACTTCGTTTCCAGAAACAAGGGCACTTACCCGGACGTTCTTCCGAAGGGCGTCACCAACTTTGCCTTCCTTGGCAACCATGCCCACGTGGAACGGGACTGCTCCTTCACTACTGAAAAGTCCATCCGTTCTGCCATGATGGCCGTTTACGGTCTGGCCGGTGTCAACCGCGCTATCCCGGAAGTCTACAACTCCATTTACGACATCCGCTGGGTGCTGAAAGCCTTCGTCGACATGCGTGACGGCGAGCCCCTCAACACCGCTCAGATGTTTGAAGTCCCCTCCTTCCTGGAGAAACCCATGGCAAAGGGTCAGGAACTGCTCCTGAACAAAGTCATCCTTCCCGCGGTGGACAAGACCGACCTCGGTGTCCTGCTTCGCCGCCTGAAAGTCTTCGACTTCTCCGGCGTCAAAACCAAATAAGACATTAAACTACCGCCTCGGACTCTTCGAAGTCCGGGGCGGTCAGTTTTTAATATGCCGACAACGCGTCTGCCAGAATGATGCAGAGGGCGGCGCGGTAAGCTGCTTTGAAACGGGGGTCTCCCACAGCGGCTCGGTAAGAGACCAGAATGGCAGCATGGATGAGCCGGCGTTTTCGGGATACTGCCATAAGCCCCCGGTAGGGCTTTTCCCGAGACAGGGCCAGCTCCGCGTCCCGAAGCCGTTCTACGAGACCTGCATTGTCGAACTTACAGAAGGCCAAAGCTCCAAGGAGACCCATCGAGTGGTTCCCGCCCAGCTTCATACCGGCGGTGTGGAGTTTGGTCATGAGCCGTCGAATGTGTCTGAGGTCCGCTTCGTTGGAACGCCCGGAAAGGGCCAGGGTCAGTGCGACTGCTCTGGCGGAAGAGCGCAGCGGAAACAGGGGCTTCAGTTTGTCCAGAAGGTCGTGGGCATCGAAAGCAGCCAGTTCCGGGCTCTTGTTCGTCATGGCCAGCAGCGCTGCTACGAACCCCTCCCCTTCATGGTCCAGTTTTCCGGTCTTTTCCAGAAGTTCATAGATGCGATTCGCTTTTTCTACGTACTCATCGACCCGGTCCTCCGGGATCCCGTCCGCCAGGGCCAGCACCGTCAGCGCCAGGAAAGAACTGCGGGGCATGTGTTCGACGAGTTTTCGGTAAAGGGCCGGAGCCTTCACCGTCAATTCTTCCGGGTGGTCCGATGCTGCCAGGAGGCAGGCTACCGGAACGACGGCGGAACCTTTGAAGTCTCCCGTAAAGTCGTCATCGAAACGGATATGGGTCCGAAGTCCTTTCAACTCCTCTGCCGTGATGGGCCGGGTCCGTTCTAACAGGATACCGGCACAGACCGGGTAAAGCATCCCGTCTTCCCTGCCGTAGGCATCGACGAGGGCGTTGAGGTTTTGGACATAGTACCGGGCCAGTTCCTCATAGGAACGAGACATGGGGTCCACCTTCTTTCCCGGAAAACTTTCGTGTTAATCTTATTATAATTCTTTGCGATAGATAATCAATCTGTTATAATGTGCTGTAGCAACGGAAAAGTTATTTAAGATCGGTAAACTGGAGAATCAGAAAACTATTATTGGGAGGTCACATTATGAGGATCGCAGCTTGTTACGACAAAGAGACCGGAGATGTCTTCGGCCATTTCGGTGCAACCGAATATTTTAAACTCTACGACCTGGACGAGACGTCCAAAGAAATCACTGAGACCGATGTCAAAAGCACCGAGGGGTATTCCCACACCGCCCTCGTCGGCCTTTTGAAGTACTTTGGCGCGGACGTTGTTCTCACCGGCGGCATCGGCGGTCACGGCAGAGACCTCCTCGACCAGGCCGGCATCCAGTATTACCCCGGTGTCCAGGGCAACGCAGA
Source organism: Clostridia bacterium (assembly GCA_017476565.1). Lineage (GTDB taxonomy): Bacteria > Bacillota > Clostridia > Oscillospirales > Acutalibacteraceae > RUG420. Next base: position 5,476 of record JAFUZN010000134.1, on the reverse strand, counting down.
CGAGCGAGTCGCTGACCTCATTGCCGGAAAACTCCAGTTCGACATGTCCGCATCCTGTCCCCATCACGACCATGACCACGGCGGCTGCGGCCATCACCATTAATGTAACATATTATTAATTCTCAATGCCTTCCGTTGACAGACGGGGGGCTTTGTGCTACCATACTTGCAATATTTCACCACTTTAAAGGAGTAAATCGCATGGTCGTCATACTGAAGAACAACCCGGACGAAGGGCAGCTCCAAAGCCTCATCCACTGGCTGGAGACCAAGAACGTACAGGTCACCCAGTCTCTGGGCGAGTCCAACCACATTTTGGGGCTCATCGGCGATACCTCTCACCTTGACATGGACCTCATCGGGGCCCTCGACATCGTGGAATCGGTCCGCCGCATCCAGGAGCCCTACAAAAAAGCCAACCGGAAGTTCCACCCGGACGACACCGTCATTGAAGTGGGCAATGTGACCCTCGGGGGCGATGAACTGGTGCTCATCGCAGGACCAGGAGCCGTCGAGTCGGAAGAACAGATCTTGCAGATTGCTGAGGTCGTGAAAGCCGCGGGCGCAGGCATTCTGCGAGGCGGCGCCTTTATTGGCCGTTCCTCCCCCTACTCCTTCCAGGGCCTCGGCGAAGAAGGTCTGAAAGCCCTCGCCAAAGCCGGTAAGTCCACCGGGCTCCCGGTCATTTCCGAGATCATGCAGATCTCCCAGCTCGACTTTTTTGCGGACATCGACATCATCCAGGTCGGTGCCCGGAACATGAAAAACTTCGACCTCCTCAAGGAACTGGGCAAGTCCGACAAGCCTGTTCTTTTAAAGCGAGGACTTTCCGCCACTTACGAAGAGCTCCTCATGAGTGCCGAGTACGTCATGTCCCAGGGGAATGAGAAAGTCATCCTCTGTGAACGGGGCATTCGGACCTTTGAAGACTACACGACCAACACTTTCGACATTTCCACGATCCCCGTGCTGAAAAAACTGTCCCACCTGCCCGTCGTGGCAGACCCCAGCCACGCCTGCGGCCGTGCCGCCCTCGTGGTGCCTCTGGCCGCCGCTTCTGTGGCTGCCGGCGCGGACGGCCTCATGATCGAGGTCCATGCCGACCCGGCCCATGCCCGTTCCGACGCTCAGCAGCAGATCGCCCCTGCCGCTTTCGCCGAACTGGCCGAGACGGTCCGCACCATTCGAAAAACTGTCAAACCGGAATGAGGTGTCCCTCATGAAAACCATACGAACCGTCGGCATTGTCGGCCTCGGCCTCATCGGAGGCTCCATGGCCCGCTCTGTGCGCAAACACACCATTGCCAAAGTCTACGGATACGACCTGAACCCGGACGCCATGTCCCTGGCAGAACTCTCCGGCGCCATTGACGGTCCTCTCACGGAAGAGAACCTGAAAGAGTGCGACCTTCTGATGATCGCGATCTTCCCGAAAGCGCTGGTGGAATGGGTCCGGAACCACGCCGACGACATCCCCACCACCGCCATCCTTGTGGACCTGTGCGGTGTCAAACAGTACATTTACGACAATGTCTCGCCCATCGCCCGGGAAAAGGGCTTCCTCTATGTGGGAGGCCACCCCATGGCGGGCAAAGAGGTCTCCGGCTTCACGAACTCAGACGCCGAGCTCTACAAAGACGCCTCCATGATCCTCTGTCCCGACGACACTGCGAACATTGACGACCTGGATACCCTGAAGGCCTTTTACCTGTCCCTGGGCTTTGGGGAAGTGGTCTTCTCCACCCCGGAGGAACACGACCGCATCATTGCCTACACATCCCAGCTGGCCCATGCGGCGTCCAGTGCCTACATCAAATCTCCCACCTCGCGACAGCGGATGGGCTTTACCGCCGGCTCCTACAAAGACATGACCCGAGTCGCCCGGCTGGACCCCGAAATGTGGACCCAGCTCTTCATGGTGAACCGGGAGAACATGATCGGAGAACTTCAGGAACTGGTGGATAACCTGACCGGGTACCTGGAAGCCCTGAAGGCAGACGACCCGGAACAGCTGAAAAAACTCTTCGAAGAAGGCCGCGACCTCAAAGTCACGGAGCCCATCGAAAATTGCTAAGAAAGCGAGACCCCTATGAGTACCACTACCATTCGCGTCCACTGTTCGAGGGACTATGACGTCCTCATCGGCAGCGGGCTCCTGCAAGAGACCGGCAAACTGGTCGAAGAAGTCCATAACCCCTGCAAAGTCGCCATTGTTTCGGACAGCAATGTGGCCCCTTTGTACCTCGACAAGGTGGCAGCGTCGCTGAGTGCTGCAGGGTTCACTCCGGTGTCCTTTGTCTTCCCGGCGGGAGAGGCTTCTAAAAACCTCTCCGTCTATGCAGACATTTTGAACTTCTGCGCCGAGCAGCGCCTGACCCGCACGGACCTCATCGTCGCTCTGGGCGGCGGAGTCACCGGGGACATGGCCGGCTTCGCGGCGGCGTCCTACCTGCGGGGCATCGAGTATGTCCAAATGCCCACGTCTCTCCTTGCCGCTGTGGACTCCTCGGTCGGCGGCAAGACGGCCGTAGATATTCCCGCCGGAAAAAACCTGGTGGGCGCCTTCATGCAGCCCCTGCGAGTCATTTGCGACATTGACGCCTTCGAGACCTTGACCGAAGAGGTCTTCCATGACGGCTGTGCCGAATGCATCAAATACGGGGTGCTGGAAAGCCCCCGACTCCTCGAGATCTTTGCGGAAGGAACCGCCAAAGAGAACATTGAAGAAGTGGTGGCCATCAGTGTCCAGACCAAGGCCAACTATGTGGAAAACGACGAGTTCGACACAGGTCTTCGGCGCTATCTGAACCTCGGTCACACCATTGGTCACGCCATTGAACGGACCGCGAACTTCACCCTCATGCACGGCCACTGTGTCGCCATCGGCATGGTGATGATCGCCCGGGCGGGGGAAGGACTTTACCTCACCGAACCCGGAACCACTGAAAAACTCATTCGCATTCTGGAAACCAACGAGCTGCCTATTTCCTGTGACTTTACTACGGAAGAGCTCCTCGACGGGGCTCTGGCCGACAAGAAGAGAAAAGGTGACCTCATTTCCCTCATTGTCCCGAAACACCTCGGCGAGTGTCTGACCCACACGGTGCCGGTCACAGAGCTCGGGACCATCATCGACCTCGGAAAGGAGACGTCCGTTTGAACGTCCGACTGAGTCCATCCACCCTCACCGGGACCGCTGCCGCCATCGCTTCAAAAAGCGATGTTCACCGGCTTCTTTTCTGCGCCGCCCAGGCAGACGGACCGGTCACCATTGAAATGAATTCGACGTCGCCCCTGTCGGAAGACATCCTGGCCACCGCCGGGGTCATCCGGCAGCTGGGCGCTTCCGTCGTTTATGAGCCCGGCACCTTCCGGGTCGAGCCGGCAAAAGAGACGGCTGTCTCCCCCCTCTTCGACTGCAAAGAGAGCGGCTCTACCCTGCGGTTCCTGCTGCCGGTGGCGGCAGCCCGCACCGAGCACCCGGGGTTCACCGGTTCCGGCCGGCTGCCGGAACGCCCCATCGGAGAGCTTTTGAAGGCTCTTTCCGAAAACGGGGTCACGCCCACTGCGGAAAAACTCCCCTTCTTTTTTGAAGGGAACCTGAAAAGCGGCGTCTTTCGGCTCCCCGGCAACATCAGTTCCCAATACATCACGGGACTTCTTTTAGGACTGCCGGGACTGTCCGGCGACAGTGAAATCCGCCTGACGACGGCTCTGCAGTCTGCCGCTTACATCGACATCACTCTCCACGCCCTCGGGCGCTTCGGGATTCGGGTCCTTCCCCTGCCGGACGGGTACCATATTCCGGGAGGACAGACCTTCCACAGCCCCGGCACCCTCACCGCCGACGGAGACTGGTCCAATGCAGCCTTCTTCTTAGCGGCAGGAGCCATCGGACAAAAGGAAGTCTCCGTCAGCGGCCTCAGCCCCGACTCCCCGCAGGGAGACAAAGCCATCGTCGACCTTCTGAAAAACAGCTTCGGCGCCGGCGTCAAGCGCTCCGGCCCCTCCGAGAACGGAACCTACACTTACACGGTGTCCCCGGCCCCCTTGAAAGGCGCCGTCATCGATGTCACCGGCATTCCCGACGCCTTCCCCATTCTGGCCACCATTGCCTGCTTTGCGGAAGGCCCCACCACCTTCGTAGGTGGGGAACGGCTCCGGCTCAAGGAAAGTGACCGCATCGCCTCTGTCAGGGCCATGATCGACAGCCTCGGAGGACAGTGCGAAGAGACCGACGACGGCCTCATCGTTCAGGGCAAAGACGTGACCGGCGGAGTGACCGGCGGAGTGGCCGGCGGCACAGTCGACGCCTGCAATGACCACCGCATCGCCATGGCAGCCGCCATCGCAGCCATGAACGCCAAAAGCGATGTACTGCTCGAGGGGGCAGAAGCAGTCAACAAATCCTACCCCTCGTTTTATCAGGAATTGACACGGTTAGGAGGAATCGCCCATGTCATCTAACTTCGGCACCAGCCTCAAAGTCTCCATTTTCGGCCAGTCCCATGGGAAGGCCATTGGGGTGACCCTCGACGGTCTGCCCTCCGGAGAAGCCATCGACCTCTCCGAGCTCCAGGCCTTTCTCGACCGCCGGCGTCCGGGCACCAGCGAAGTGACCACGCAACGCAACGAAGCGGACATTCCCGAATTTTTGTCGGGAGTTGTCGAGAGCGGAGAACACGAAGTCACCACCTGTGGCTTCCCCCTCTGCGCCGTCATCCATAACAGCGATCAGCACTCCAGCGACTACAACAACCTTCGGACCAACCCCCGTCCCTCCCACGCGGACTACACCGCCTTCCTCAAGTATGGGGAAGCCCGGGACATGAGAGGCGGCGGACACTTCTCCGGAAGGCTCACCGCTCCCATCTGCATTGCCGGTGGCATCTGCAAGCAGATCCTCGCCCGGCAGGGCATCTATGTAGGGGCCCATCTGCAGAGGGTCGGAAGAGCTCTCGATGAGCCCTTCCCTCTCCACCCTTCGAAAGAACTCTTCGAGGAGGTCGCCGGAAGAAACCCTGCGGTCATCGACCCTGCCAGCGGGCTCAAAATTCTCGATGAAGTCTATGCAGCCAAAATGGATACAGACTCCGTCGGCGGCATCATCGAATGTGCCGTCACCGGCTTCCCGGCCGGCATTGGCGACCCAATGTTCGACGGCATCGAAAATGAGCTCGCCAAAGCCCTCTTCGGCATCCCCGCCATAAAAGGTGTGGAATTCGGCAACGGCTTTGCCGCCGCCGAACTCAGGGGTTCTGAGAACAACGACGCTTTCGTTGCCGAAGACGGTACCGTCCGGACCGAAACCAACCGCTCCGGTGGTATCCAGGGCGGCATTTCCAACGGCATGCCCATTTTGTTCCGGGTAGCCGTCAAGCCGACCCCCTCTATTGCGAAGCCCCAGAAGACCGTAGACCTGGAGACGATGGAAGAGACCGAACTTGTCATCAAAGGGCGGCACGACCCCTGCATT
>JAFUZN010000133.1 GCA_017476565.1 Clostridia bacterium | reverse complement strand
GCCCCCACTGCCATTTCCACAATGACTCTCTGCAGCTGCCGCCCTTCCTCCCCATGAGGACCATCGTCGGCGGCCACTACCTCATCGGCGCCGTCACCGAGTCCAACGGTGACGGGACCACATATATGGGGTATGACACTGAAACCAAGACCCCGGTCACCATCCGGGAGTTCCTGCCGGACACCATGGTCCGCAGAAGTTCCGAGACCTCTGCCCTCCTCATCCGGGAAGGCTCCCAGGAAACCTACTACAGCCTCCTCAGCAGTTTCCTCGAGCTTTGGAGCAAACTGCAAAAAATGAATGGCCTGTCCGCCCTCATCTCCGTACGGGAGATCTTTGAAGAAAACAATACCGCTTATGCAGTCAGTGAATACGTCGAAGGGGCCCAATCCCTCCGGGACTACCTGCTGGCCGCCAAAGAAGGGTACCTCTCCTGGAAGGAAGCCCGGGTCCTGTTCATGCCGGTCCTCTCCACCCTGGCCACCCTTCATCAAAACGGCATCATCCATCGGGGCATTTCCCCTTCTACGCTTTACATCTATCCCGACCATAAAGTCCGCATCTCCGACTTCTCGATCCCGGAGTGCCGCACTGTCAACGGCGGGCTCACCACCGAAGTGTTCCCGGGCTATACCCCCGTCGAACAGCTGGGGGTCCAGGCGGCCGCCGGAGCGTGGACCGACATCTATTCCTTTGCCGCTGTCCTTTATCGGGTCCTCATCGGACGGGCGCCCATCGACGCCATGATCCGCATGGAGAACGACGAGATGATGATCCCGGCCAAGTTCGCCGATGCGCTGCCAAACCATGTGGTCGGTGCCCTGGTCAATGCCCTCCAGGTCCTGCCGGAAGACCGGACCCGGAACATGGATCGGTTCCGTGCAGAGCTTTCCGCCTCTCAGGTCGTGGAGTTCGCTTCCGAATACGAGGAGGAAGAAAAGGCCCGAAAACGCCAGCGCATGTATGCCCCTCACCCCATTGGGAACAAAGACGACACTCAGGAGCTCAAGTTCAATCCCCTGCAGCAGCAGGCCATGAATGAAGGGTACGTCCGGACCCACCTCCACGAAGATGAAGAGGAGGAAGAAGCGTATACGAGGGACCACAACGGGGGCGGCGCCAAGACCATCCTCACCACCATCATGGTCGTCCTGCTCATTGCAGCCCTGGCCTTCGGGGTCCTCTACGTCACGGTCCTCAAAGACCATTTCACCGTGGAACCGGAAGAGACCACCAGCATTTCCCTTTCTGACAATGTCAAAGTCGTCGAAGTCCCGGACTTCGTTGGGAAGTACTACGCGGCCATTGAGAACTCCCCCCGGTACGCCTCCTTCACGTTCACAACGGTGGAAGAATACAGCGACGAATCCCAGGGCAAGATCATTGCCCAAAACATCGACGCCGGCACCCGGGTCTCCGAAGGCACGAACATTGAACTGACCATCTCCAAAGGAGAAGAGCAGATCACCATGCCCAATGTGGTCGGCAGCACCTATGAAGATGCCAGTGCACGGCTCCAGAGCATCGGGTTCCGGGTCAGCCGCTCCGAGATCCGCAACGACGGCACCGAAGTGTCCGGCACGGTCCGGTCTGCCTCCCTTTCCGAAGGGACACAGCACAGCAAAGGTACTTTAGTGGTGCTCCAGGTCTGGGGTGAAGCCGAGACCACGACAGAGGCCACCACAGAAGAGACCACTACCGAGCCCACCTCGGAAGACCCCGGGTTCTTCGACGGTCTCCTCAACGACGAATAATCGAATAAAATGAAAAATCCCTCTCCGACTTTAGTCGGAGAGGGATTTTTGATGATTTCAGCGTTCGTCGAAGGGGACATAGTCCCTGGGGGGACAAATGCTCATATAGGCCGGGCGAATGATCTTGCCCCGGTTGATGATCTCTTCCATACGGTGAGCACTCCACCCCGCGATCCGCGCAATGGCGAAAATGGGCGTGTAGAGTTCTCTCGGCAGGCCCAGCATGTCGTAGGCAAAGCCGCTGTAGAAGTCGACATTGGCGCAGATGCTCTTCTGGGTATTCCGCTTTCCGGACACCAGAGCGGGGCCAATGCGTTCTACCGTCTCATACAGTGCGAATTCGTCTTCTCTCCCCTTTTCGGCAGAAAGTCTACGAACGAATTCTTTCAGCATTCTGGCGCGGGGGTCAGACTTCGTGTAAATGGCGTGGCCGAGACCGTAGATGAGGCCCGCCTTATCGAAGGCTTCCCGGTTCAGAAGCCGGCCGAGGTAAGCAGCTACTTCCTCTTCATCGGTCCAGTCGGAGACGGTCTCCTTCATTTCTGCCATCTGCTGGATGACTTTGATGTTGGCGCCGCCGTGCCGGGGGCCTTTGAGGGAGCCCAGAGCCGCGGCTGTAGAAGAGTAGGTGTCGGTCCCGGAAGAGGTCACGACGTGAGTCGTGAAGGTGGAGTTGTTACCGCCGCCGTGCTCTGCATGAAGGACCAGGGCCATATCGAGGACCTTTGCTTCGAGGCTCGAGAAAGAGCTGTCCATGCGCAGCATATGGAGGATGTTCTCCGCCGTAGAGTACTCTTCCAAAGGCGGGTGGATGAAGAAGGAATCTCCATCGTGATAATACTTATAGGTCTGGTAGCCATACACCGACAGCTGTGGGAACAGGGCGATGAGCTCCAAGCACTGCCGGAGGACGTTCTCCGGAGAGTTGTCATCGGAGTTCTGGTCATAGGAATAAAGGGTCAGGACACTGCGGGCCAAGGTGTTCATCATGTCTTTGCTGGGGGCTTTCATGATAATGTCCCGAACAAAGTGGATCGGCAGAGTCCGGTAGCCCGCCATCAGTTCTTTGAACTCGGCGAACTGTTCTGCGGTGGGCAGCTGGCCGAACATTAAAAGGTAAACGACTTCTTCGAAGGAGAAGTTATTGTTTTTCGGGAACCCCTTGATGAGGTCTTCCACATTGTAACCGCGGTAACGGAGGATCCCGTCGATCTCGGTATCGACACCGTCGATGACCTGGTGGCCCCAGACTTCAGAGATCTCTGTCAGACCGGTCAGGACACCCTTGCCGTCCCGGTCGCGCAGACCGCGTTTGACGTTATATTGTTGATAGAGGGCGGGGTCGATGATGCTGTTGGCCACCGACAACTTCGCAAGTTCTTCCACCTGAGGCGGGATGGTCGAGAAGTCTCTCGTAAACTCCATGTGCAGCCACTCCTTTCGGTCAAAAAATAGAAAATGTCAAGATTTGCAAAAAGTTGGTGCCATAATTGCAAATCATCAACAAAGCTTTGGGCGTTTTCCCCAAAGCAGGGAAGTTTATTTTAACATATCAGCCAAAAGAATTCAAGAAAACGGGCGGGTACCGCAAGAGGTGCCCGCCCAACGTTTCTTTGCAATTATTCTTCGATAAGGTTGCAGATGATCTTCATCAGGTCCACATAGAAGTCCCGGTATTTGTCGGGGCGCTGGAGCACACCGAGGTAGCCGATAGAGTTGCCCTTCTTCCAAATGGGCATCAGGTACCACTCACCGGGGTAAGAGTCATTGACCGAGCGGTAAGCCCGGGCCGGTTCCGTGGAGGGGGCCAGTGTGTTGTCGGTATTGATGAAGCCGTCGTTCGGGTGCAGGACCGGAGTCGCCAGCGGTGCATCGGCAAGATAGTTCTTGTAAGTACCGATGAGAGCGGCCGTCGGAGCAACGGCAAGCCCCTGAGGAAGGGCCGGAAGAGTCAGTTCCGGACGATTCTCCTTGGCTCTGCGGTAAGCACGGGAGGTAAAGGGGTTCTCGTATTTGCGGATGCGCCGCTCAGGAAGCAGGTCGCCGTAGTCTCTGGTGGCTTCTGCGGAATAGGCGAAATAGTAGACGTCCGGAGAGATTTCCAGGCGTTTATTGAGGTCGGCCATACCATCGAGACCGGCTTCATAGAAGAGGTTCGTTCTGGTTCTGCCAAGGTACTCTTCCAGCGCTTTGGCATTGGGGTTCCAGTCACTCAGGGTAAAGAGCGTGTTCAGAATCGACTTCCGGACGCCGGGGAAACGGTCTTCCAGGGCATCGAACAGAGTGGTGCCGTCATTGTTGCCGGCCAAAGTGACCAGTGCATGGACCGCTTTGCCGTTACCACCGAGGAACAGAGGTGAAACATCGCCGCCGGCGGCCTGCTCTTTCTGAGAACCGTATGTCAAAAGATAGGTCAGAAGGCGCGCTACCGCAGCTCCGAAGCCGTGGGCGATGAGCGTGACTTTGACGAAATTGCCGTACTTATTGTCTTTACCCCAGTCTTTCACAAAGCCTTCATAGGTCTTGCCGAACCGGGGAGTCCCGTTTTTCTCGGAGTAAGCAGCACCGTAGTCAACGGTACCACCGGCGATCTGCGCATACAGTTCACAGGCACGACCCCAGACACCCAGGGCAGGAGTGAAGGAAGCCGTATAGCAGTCGACTCCAAGGCTTTGGATGGTCTTCGCCGCACTGGCGGACATAGTACCGAAATAGGGGACGAACTTCGACAGGGAGCTTTCGTCGCCATAGCCCAGTACGCCGGGGACGAGGATGACCGGATAGGAACTTTTTTTATCTATCATTTCATTTCCCTCCAGATACGAGATGGCATAAATATTCATTTGAAATTTTACCATTTTACCGCGCAACGTGTCAAACAGTAATGGGGCATATTGATAAAAATCCTCAAGTCGATTATAATTAGTCGATTTCGATCGAGAGAAAGGTGGTGCCACATGGACGTTTATCTGCATTCTTTGGGCTGCAAAGTCAACAAATACGATACCGAAGCACTGGCGGAACAGTTCCGCCGGGCCGGACACACTTTGGTCGACAAGCCGGAAGGGGCGGACGTCTATGTCATCAACACCTGTACCGTCACCTCTGTCGCAGACCAGAAGTCCCGGCAGGCCATTCGGAAGTTCCGGCGCATGTCCCCGGAGGGCTGTGTCGTCCTCAGCGGCTGCATGGTCCAGGCATACCCGGACAAGGCTACCACTTTGGAAGAAGCGGACATCGTTGCCGGGGTCCGGGACCAGGGCAAGATCGTCGACTATGTCGAAGCCTTCTTTGCCGCACGGCAGGAAAACCGCACCCCCGACCGGGTCCTGGACGTAGTGGAACACGACCGGGACGAAT
>JAFUZN010000132.1 GCA_017476565.1 Clostridia bacterium | reverse complement strand
TCCTCTCCCAATATTACCGCCGCAAAACTTGAAAAATGCAGAAGGAGCGGTAAAACGGGAAAAGCTAGACCAGGTGTTGCTATCCTTCAGCCAGGAGAGAAGTTCAGCAGAGTGGTAAGGGCGGCGCCGTGGGTTCCGGGCTGGAGAGCCACTGGCTCGGGGCCGCGAACCTCCGCCTGCAGCCCTCTGCGTCGAAGGAGCGCGGGGCGCCCATCATGCTGACCAAATCTCAGTTTGGCAATCAAAAACTATGCTATAATGAATTTGGCGCTTCTCACGGGAGCGGATTCCAATTACAAAGGAGAGTTTCTTATGAAAAAAGATATTGGTGCAGCAGCACTCGTCACCCCGATGCCCGTTTGCATCGTCGCTGCCTACGATGCAGAAGGAAAACCCAATGCGATGAACGCTGCCTGGGGTATCAACTCCGGCAACAACGAAGTCGCCCTTTTCATCAGTAAGCCCCACAAAACCACGAAGAACATTCTGGAGACCAAGGCCTTCACGGTCAGCATTGCAGATGCGGCCAATGTGGTCCCGGCAGACTATGTCGGCATCGACTCCGGCAACAAAGTCGAGAACAAGTTCGAAAAGTCCGGCCTTCACGAGACCAAGAGCGCGCACGTGAATGCTCCCGTCATCGAAGAATTCCCGCTGGTCATGGAATGTGAACTGGAAGAGGTCATCGACACGGAGCACACCTTTGCCATCATCGGTAAGGTCGTGAACACTCAGGCCGAAGAAGCGGTCCTTGGAGAGGACGGCAAGGTGGATATCACCAAACTGAATGCCATCTCCTTTGACACCTTCCACTTCGGCTACTATGCCCTCGGCGAAAAAGTCGCCCAGGCCTGGGACGCCGGCAAGAAGCTGGTCTGACCCTGACAAAATGAAGAACGACCTCCCGCAGGGGAGGCCGTTTTGTTTTATCTTTTATTTACCAGTCGGTTTTGTTGACGTCACTCATGTTGATGTGGAGGACGCCACGCTTGGCATTCTTGACGACGGGGATCTCTGTTTCGTCCGCGTCGTTGATATGGTCGCCTTTGTATTTCTTCGTGTCTTTGGCGATCTCACGGCTGAGCAGCAGAACGGCCACAATGTTCGGAATGGCCATGAGGCCGTTCATGAGTTCCGAAGCGGACCAGACGAAGTTCAGCTCCACCAGGGCACCGGCCACGACGCCGATGATCCAAAGGAGCTTGTAGAAGACGATGACCTGTTCCCCGAAGAGGTAGACGACACAGCGCTCGCCGTAATAGTACCAGCCGAGGATGGTGGAGAAGGCAAAGGCGATGAGCCCCAGAATGAGGATGGGGGTCCCAATGTAGGGGATGGACCCGAAGGACTGGGCCGTCAGGTTCGCTCCGTTGCCGGTCTGGGCATCGATGTGGGGGTGCCGGATGATGCAGGAGACCAGAACGAGACCGGTCATGAGACAGATGACGACGGTGTCCCAGAAGGTGCCGGTCATGGAGACCAGGGCCTGGCGCTTCGGGTTGCGGGTCTGAGCGGCGGAGGCCACCAGAGGTGCAGAACCCATGCCGGATTCGTTGGAGAAGAGGCCGCGGGCGGTTCCGTAGCGGGCGGCCATCATGATGGTGGAGCCGATGAATCCGCCGCCGGCAGCTCGCGGAGCGAAGGCGGCTTTGACGATGGTGACCACCGTTTCCGGCAGGTAGGCCCAGTTCATGATGAGGATCGCGAGGCACCCGAGGACATAGAATAACGCCATGATGGGGACCAGCTTCTCAGCGACCCGGGTGATGCTCCGAATGCCGCCGACGATGACCAGGGACACCAGCACCCCGAGGATGATGGCAATGAACCCGGGCTTCAGGGCCGGGATGGCAAGGGTCACATTGGAGACGATGGCATTGGCCTGGACCGTACACCCAATGCCAAAGGAGGCAAGGATCGCGAGGAACGCGAAGACAATGCCGAGCCACTTCATGTGGAGTCTCCGGTCAAGGGCGTACATCGCACCGCCGATCATGTCACCCTTTTCGCCCTTTACTCGGTACTTGACAGCAATGAGGGTCTCGGAGTATTTTGTGGCCATGCCGAGGACACCGGTGATCCACATCCAGAGAACGGCACCGGGACCGCCGAGGGCAATGGCTGTGCCGACGCCGACAATGTTCCCGGTCCCAATGGTGGAGGAGAGGGCGGTGGTCAGTGCGCCGAACTGGCTGACGTTGCCGTCCGCACCGGGGTCCGGAGTGACAGAGAGTTTGATGGCTTTGAAGACGTCCTTCTGGATGAACCCGGTCCTGACGGTCATGAAAATGTGAGTCCCGAACAGAATGACAATGAGCGGCCAACCCCAGAGAAAGTCGGAGATGGCGGTAATGGTCTGAACGATCATAAATAGCCTCCGAAGAAAGATTTCCGTGTATTTTCCGTGTATATTGTATCATGAAAACTGGTGGTTTTGCACTATAAGTGGTATTATAATGGGTAAAGTATAAGGGGAGGTGGGCCTTTATGGTTTCGTTACGACATACCCTTCACTGCGGCCCGAACTGTATGGTCGCCATGCTCCTGAGCGTTCTTCTGCTCACCGGTATGCTCCTTTCCGGGTGCCAGAACGTGGGGGACACCACGGCGGACCGGGAAGCGGCCCGAAAGGCAAAGCAGACAGAGTTCTCTCCGGACCTGACCCTTGCCACAGACAAGAATGGAGAGTACATCTCCGAGACAACGGTCAAAGATGTTTCCGGAGATGTGCAAAAGGGCAACACCCAGAAAGCAGAGGCCACAGCTACCACTTCGAAGAAGGCGGGAGACATGAAACTCATCATCGGCGACAAGACCTTCGACGTGAAGCTCGAAGACAACGCAACGGCTCGGGCGGTCCGGGAACAGCTCCCTCTGGACCTGCAGATGACCGAACTGAACGGCAACGAGAAGTACTATTACTACTCGTCCCTGCCCACAGAGTCGACTCGGCCGGGGACCATCCACGCGGGGGACATCATGCTCTACCAGAGCAATACCCTGGTCCTCTTCTACCAAACCTTTGAAAGCAATTATTCCTATACCCGCATTGGGCACGTCACCGACACAAAAGGCCTGGCAGAGGCCCTTGGCAGCGGCGATGTACTGGTGCAATGGAGAACATAAATGAAAGTTACGAAATATGAACGCATCACCCCGGAAGTGACTTCCACCTACAACCTCGTGATGTTGTCAGACATCCACAACAAACCCTTCGAAAAACTGGTCAAACAGGTCGCAGGTTTGCACCCGGACGCCATTTTGGTGGTAGGGGACATTGTGGACCGGCACCGCAAGACCTATAAGCGGGCGCTGCCCTTCCTCAGGGCCTGCGCCGAAGTTGCGCCCACCTATTTCTCCTACGGCAACCATGAAATCAAATTCCCGAAGCTGTCGGCAGAAGACATTACCGGGACGGGCGTCGTGCTGCTGGACAACGATTTCATCACCTTCGGAGACCTGGTCCTCGGCGGTCATACCCCCTACACGAAGTTCGACTGGCTGTCGGACTTCGAGAAGGAAGAGGGCTATAAAGTCCTCCTGAACCACCACCCGGAATACTTCAAAAAAGAGCCGGAGGGCCGAAAGAACTTCACCGGGAACCCGGGACTCGAGACCCATAAGGGCATCGACTTGATTCTTTCGGGGCATGCCCACGGCGGACAGTGGCGGTTCTTTGGCCGGGGCGTGCTGGCGCCGGGCCAGGGGTTCTTTGCCAAATATGTCCACGGGGAATACGGCAACCTGATCGTCAGTGCCGGCTGCGCCAATACGGCAGCGCCCCTCATCCCGCGACTTTTCAACCCGCGAGAAATTTTGTATATTACGATTCGCCCGGAAGCTTAATTGGAGGACACTGAAACAATGCTCAATGTACTACCGAAAATCAACGGACCGGTGAGGAAACGAGAAGGGACCTTCTCTTTCCCGGAGACCATCATTGCCGACCTCGGCGGGTTCGAGGCCTACTGCCTGACTGCCTTTGCGGAACGGACCGGTCTTTCCCTGCAGGAGGCGGTGCCAGAGTCCAATGCGACTCCCTGGGTCTACCTGAACCGCATCGAGACCGAGAAGCCCTCTGAGTACCACCTGACCGTCGGGGAAGAAGGCGTGACCGTGGAAGCGGCCACCGAAGAAGGGATCATCTGTGCCCTGACGACCCTCTTCCAGCTGTCCGACTTCAATGACGCCGACTGGTGTTCCATGACGGACGAGCCCCGCTGGGAGACCCGCGGTCTCGCTTTAGACTGCGCCCGGAGCTTCATCTCTGTGGAAGAGCTGAAAAAGATCCTTGAGCAAATGTCTCTGGCGAAGCTCAACGTGTTCCAGTGGAAACTTACCGACGACCAGGCCTGGCGCCTGGAAGTGGTCCGGGCTCCGAAACTCCATGAGAACTCTTCCGGCGGGAAATATTACACCCGGGACGACGTCAAAGAGGTAGTCGCCTTCGCGAAGACCCGGGGCATCGAAGTCATTCCGCAAATCGAGCTTCCCGGCCATGTGACGGCTCTCCTCCACGCCTACCCCCAGTACAGCTGCTACAACGACCGGGTAGAACTGCCGGAGGCAGGCGGGCTCTATGCCCCCATCCTCTGTGCCGGTTTCGAAGGGACTTACGATTTCATCGACCGGCTTCTGGAAGAGGTCACGACCCTGTTCCCCTCGGACAAGTTCCATGTGGGCGGCGGCACCGCAGTCCATACCGACTGGGAGACCTGCCCCGTCTGCAAGACCAAAATGGAAAAAGAAGGGCTCGCGGAAACCGAAGAACTGACCGGCTATTTCTTCCGGCGGGTTTCCGAGCTTTTGAAAAAATATGAAAAGAATGCAGTTTTTTATAACGACGCTTTGGAGGCAGGCAATGCACCCACCGACGGCACCGTCCAGTTTTGGACTTCCAACTACGCAGACTCTATGCTGGACTACGCCGATGAAGGTCACGCCTATGTCTACTCCGACGTCTTCGAACTGCACCTCGACTTCCCTCACAGCATGATCCCTCTCCAAAGGGTTTACGAAACGGAACCCCACATTGGGCGATTCGTCTGTGCCGATGACCCGAACCTGAAAGGGCTCATCGCGGAAGTGTCCACTATGCACATCAAAGATAACGGCTCTCTCGAGCAGAACCTCTTCCCGAGGACCTATGCCGTTGCCGAGGTGGGCTGGGCAGGCCCGGGGAAAGACTATGAGGAATTCCTCAGCCGGTTGCGCCCCCTCATGTACAAGACCCGCAAAGGCGGTTGTCAGTGTACCCCGGAGCGCTGGTGGGACCCGAAGGGCGCCCGCCGCAGAGACGATGCTTTGTCCTTCTACCGCTCTATGACAGACGGTATCCCCGAAGACGTGCAGAAACAGACGCGCAAAGCATTCCGCCCGACCCTCGAATACCGGCGTCAGGTGGCGACGAACTTCTTCCGCCCGTCAGACCTGCCCGCAGCCCTAGGCAATTTGCTCCCGGGCTCCAGAAAATAAAGAAAGCGTTTTGAGTATGAGTGACGAGAAAAACTTTGTGTCGGAGCCTCAGAGCTCTGAACCCGATTTCGAACCGGGTTGCCAGTTCCTGGAAGATATCCAGAAAACGGATGAGCCGGCTCCCATCGGCAAAGACCCGCTGAACGTCCAGCCGGAAGAATTCGTCGATATAGAGACGGCCGGCAGTGACACCTCTCCCACGAAGAAGTCAGGCAGTCGTCTGGCGGTTCTGGCGGAACGTCAAATGAGACGGGATCGAAGAGAGGGCAAGCGCCGGCAGCGTCGGGAAGACCTTCAGGGGCGCCGGGAAGACCGCCGCGATGAACGCCAGGCCTGGTACGATACCCGTCGGTTCTCCGAAGTGCGTTCTACCGTCTTCCGGATGGTGGAAGTCGGGTACAATGACCGGGGCATCACCCGGGGCTATGACGTCCTGAGCTTTATCCTGATCATCCTGAATGTCATCGCGAGCATCCTGTTCACCTTCGACTACACGGAACTCCATTACGGGACGCTGCTCCACTGGGTGGAAGCCGTTTCAGTAGCCTTCTTTGCCATTGACTACGTGCTCCGCATTTGGACCGCTCCGCTCCTGTTCCCCCAGGACCGGACCCGGACAGCGATCCGCAAGTATATGTTTTCGTTTTGGGGTATTGTCGACCTTGTGTCCTTCCTGCCCTATTACCTTCCTTTCTTCTTCCCTCAGGGCGCTGCAGTCTTCCGTTTCTTTCGGGTCATGCGGCTGTTCCGCCTGTTCCGGATCAACGCCTACTACGACTCTCTGGCCACCATCACCTCGGTCCTGAAGAGCCGGAAACAGCAGCTGTTGTCTTCCATCTTCATCATCCTGGTACTCATGCTTTCCGCGAGTCTCATGATGTACAGTATAGAGCATGACGCTCAGCCGGAAGTCTTCCGCAATGCCCTCTCTGGCATCTGGTGGGCTTCCTCCGCCCTTCTCACCATCGGGTACGGGGACATGTACCCTGTCACCGTCCTCGGAAAAGTCCTCGGAATGATCATCGAGTTCCTGGGGGTCGGCATGGTTGCCATTCCCACCGGTATCATTTCCGCAGGGTTCGTCGAACAGTACCAGCGCATCAAGGAAATGCAGGAAGAGGTCGGCGAGGTAGACTTCCACTTCATCAAAGTCCAGCTCAACTATAATGATGAGTGGGTCGGCACGAAAATCAAAGACCTGAACCTGCCGACCAACGTTGTCGTTGCAGTCATCCAGCGCGGGGACTCCACCATCGTCCCCCGGGGAAACGTCGTCCTGGAAGAGGATGACACCCTGGTCCTGGGGGCGGAAAGTGCCCACAACAAGAACTGGGACCTGGACCTCAAGGAGATCATCCTGAAGTCAAAACACCCCTGGAACGGCCAGTACATTCGGGACCTCGACATTTCCCGTCAGACCTTCATCGTCCTGGTCCGCCGGCAGAACCGCTCCATGGTTCCCAACGGCAACCTCATGCTGAAGGAAGGGGACACCGTCGTCCTTTACTCGAAGAAACACATCCAGGATGCGGTGGACATCGAAATTTAAAGAAAGAAGGGTCTTTTCTTGGACCTTGCAGCATTATTACAAGAGTTGGTCTCCGTTCCCGGTGTGTCCGGGCTCGAAGACAAAGTGGCCCGTGTCGCGATGGACGCATTGCGCCCCTACGTGGACGAGCTCTATAAAACCCCCATGGGTGCCGTGGTCGGCACCATCAAGGGGCATGGCCCCGCCCTGGTGCTGGACGCCCATCTCGACCAGATCGGTCTCGTGATCACGGCCTACGGCGGGAACGGCTTCCTGCGCTTTGACAAGTGCGGCGGTGTCGACCCCCGGACTCTCTCCGGCATGGAAGTCATCATCCACGGAGAAGAGGACCTCTTCGGTGTCGTCTCCTCCATTCCTCCGCACCTTGCCAAAAAGGAAGATGCGGGAAAGGCCAAAGACTTCCGGGAACTGGCCATTGACACCGGCCTCTCGGACGAAGAACTGAAAAGAAAAGTGAAGCTCGGAGACCGGGTCTCCCTGAAAGCCTACCCGGCACAGCTGCTAAACGGCCTCGTGTCCGGCGCCGCCATGGACGACCGGGCCGGCATTGCCGCCCTCATCCGCACGGCGGAGCTCCTGCGGGACGCGGAGTGCGACCGGACGGTCTCGTTCCAGTTCACGGTCCGGGAAGAAGTCGGGGGCCGTGCCGCCGCCGCAACGGCTTATAATATCAACGCTCATGCTGCTATCGCGGTGGACGTGAGCTTCGCCCGGACTCCGGGCATCGACCACCGGGACGCCGCTCTCATCGACAAGGGCCCCATGATCGGCTATTCGCCCATTCTGGACAAAGGTCTTTTCGACCGTATGAAGCAGATCGCGGAAGAAAAGGGAATTCCTTACCAGCTGGAAATCATGCACCGGGGGACCGGGACCCATGCGGATGAACTCACCAATTTGAAAGCGGGTCTTCCGGTAGGACTCGTCTCCATTCCGCTGCGGTACATGCATACTACAGTAGAGACTGTCTCTCTCGAAGACATTGAAAATACGGCGCGCCTGCTGGCTGAGACCGTCCTGGCCGGCCCGCCCGAAGGGGAAGGAGGGGTCGCATGAGCCTTTTTGAAGACGTCCGCGTCCTCTGCGAACTGCCCGGGGTGTCCGGCAGAGAGGGCCCGGTCCGGGACTACTTGATCTCCCGGCTGCCCGCCGGAGTCTCCTATGACATCGACGCCATGGGCAACCTCTATGTGGAAAAACAGGGGGCCGCCCGTCCGAAAAACAAAGTCGTCCTCTTTGCCCACATGGACGAAGTGGGACTCATGATCACTTACATTACGGAAGAGGGGTACCTGAAGTTCGACGAGATCGGAGGCATCGACCCCGCCGTCCTCATTGGACGGACGGTAAAACTGGAATGCGGCCTTACCGGTGTCATTGCATTAAAGGCGATCCACCTCTGTGAAGGCGAGGAAGCCAGAAAGATCCCCGAAATGCGGGAACTTTACATCGCCATCGGCGCCAAGGACAAGGCCGATGCGGAGCAGTATGTGGAACTGGGCTCCTTTGCGACCTATGTGTCCGACTATGTGGAATTCGGGAAGTCCCTCGTGAAAATGAAGGCGCTGGACGACCGCTTCGGCTGCGCCCTCATGCTGGACCTCCTCCACCAGGACCTGCCCTATGACACGACCTTCGTGTTCACGGTCCAGGAAGAAGTGGGCGCCCGAGGTGCCGCGGCAGCTGCTTTCCGGACGGAACCAGACATTGCTGTCATTCTGGAGACCACCACTGCCGGCGACATCTGCGGGGTCGAAGGGGAGAGACGGGCCTGTGTACTCGGAGAAGGACCGGTCGTGTCCTATATGGACCGGGGCACCGTCTACGACTACCATCTTTATTCCCTTGCGATGGAGACCGCCAAAGAGGCGGGTATCCCCGCCCAGACCAAAACATTGGTCGCCGGAGGGAACGACTCCTCGTCGGTCCAGCGGGCGGGCGCGGGCAGCCGGGTCCTGGCTATTTCGGCACCGACCCGATACCTGCATTCTCCCGTCGACGTCCTCGATAAGGAGGATGTCCTCAGTATGCAAAAACTCTTAAGTGTTTTGCTGCCAAAACTGGCAGAGCAATAAAAAACAGGCTCTCTTTTGAGAGCCTGTTTGCTTTTTTGTATTCGTTAGCGAAGGTCTACGTCCGCTTCGGCAGCGTCTCTGGTCTCGACACCGCAAATAGTGCATTTCCAGTAAGTGTTGTCCGGGTTCGTATAACCGACGATGACGTCTTTGTCTCCGACTTCCTGCTTGGAGAGGATGTGTTTGGAGTCGAGACCGCCAAAGTCTTTGTCCCGGGTAATGGTGTGGCCGTTCGCATAGGCGTGGGCTTCCAGCAACTCTGCATTGGCAAAGATGAGGCCGCAGTCGAGGCAGATGCAGGCGGAGCCGTTCCGGATCCCGGTCTCCACAATGGCGTCGCCGTCATAAATAGTGACCCAGTTGTGCTCGTGGGTCGTTGTGGTGGTCGTGGGAGCCGTGGTCGTGGTGGCTGCCGTGGTGGAGGTCGTGGAAGTCACATGGGTGGTGGCTTTCGTCGTCAACTGGTCGGTCTTGATGACCTTGCCTTTTTGGATGGTGTACCGAAGGCCGTTGTACACATACTCTCCGGAATAGTCCATGTTGACTTTGCCGTTTTCCACGAGCCACTCACCGTAATCGTTCTTGCCGATGCCGTTGAACTTGAAGTTGACTACATCGTTTTCGACATACCACCAGCCGGTATCGTTGCCGACCACGCCGGTGTATCCGACGGTGGGGTCCAGGCCCGCATAGGAGCGCCAGACACCGTTTTTATCTTTGTGGACCGTGAGCTGACGGGTGACATAGGAGCGGGTCGTCGTGACACTGGAGGGCTCCAGACTGCCGGGAGCAACGGTCGAAGAGAGGGATGCTGTCGTTGCGACATTGGCATTCTGCACTTTCCCGGAACGGTTGTGGTAGATGAACCCGCCAATGAGGAGCGCTGCTAAAAGGAGTCCGATGAGGGCCCCGATGAGAATGTTTCTCTTTTTGGCCTTCTCCTCTTCCTCCGTCATAAAGTCCATGTCGGTCTCTTCGGCGGGGGTGTAGTCGACTTCCTGCTCGAAGTTTTTCTGCTCCTGCTCTTCTTTCTCCGCCTCTTTTTCCCAGGGGGTCTTCACCGGCTCATCGGTGAAAAGGTCGGTGTTTTCCCCTTCCGGTTTAGCGATTTTAGCTTTGATCCGCTTTGCGTCTCCATTATATAGCATGAGGAAGATTCCCGCTTTCATAGTTGATGTTCTCAGTATACCATAAAAGAAATGGAAAATCTTCCGAAACTTCTCATTGACAACAGAGCACTTTTACGGTAGAATACTTTTCGTTGCACAGCGACATGGACAATTAGCTCAGCTGGGAGAGCATCCGCTTGACGTGCGGAAGGTCACAGGTTCGAGTCCTGTATTGTCCACCATGAAAAAACAGAGTCCCATTTGGGGCTCTGTTTTTTTATGTGGTCAAGGAAGGACTCGAACCCTCGGGCCGGAGCGCTAAGAAAACAGCCCTGTGGGCTGTTTTTAGCGACGGGAGCTGCGGCAGCAGCTCGGTGCGGTTTTGCGAAGCAAAAGCGCGTCGAGTCCTGTATTGTTCACTAACGCAAAGGGCTGACTCGAACCCTTGGGCCGGAGCGCTAAGAAAACAACCCTGCGGGCTGTTTTGCCCCTTTCTCTCAAAGTCGAGACGCTTCTCTATTGCATTGCATCGCCCTCGGTGCTACAATAACTCCAACAATTGAACGTAAGGGGTGCTGCTGTCTTGCGCGGCTGAGATACAGAAGTCAATTCTGTGACCCTTGGAACCTGTTAGGTAATGCTAGCGTAGGGATACAAAGGTCTTTTGGACTGTTCTGCTCCGTCGGTATTGCCGGCGGAGTTTTATTGTTTGGAAAGGAAGATTATTATGAAACTGGAAAGTTGGAAACTCAGAGACGTCATTATGATGGCCCTTCTGGGTGTCGTGTTCGCCATTCTGTACCTGGCGGTATTCTACCTGGGGCTCAGCCTCTCGACTGCCCTGACCCCTCTGGGGTTTGCAGACTTCGGCTTTGAACTCATTTATGGCGTGTGGTTCATGGCGAGCACCCTGGCGGCTTACATCATTCGTAAACCCGGAGCGGCCCTCATCACGGAAGTCCTGGCTTCGGTCGTGGAGCTGCTTCTCGGAAATAGCGGCGGTATGACCGTGGTCCTGACGGGCCTCATTCAGGGCCTTGGTGCGGAACTGGTCTTCGCGGCCTTCCGTTACAAAAAGTGGGACCTGACCAGCCTGACGCTGGCTTCCTTTGCTTCGGCCGTGTTCATTTACCTTTATGAGCTCTACTACCTGCAGTACTACATGCTCACCATTCCCATGCAGCTGGCGCACATCGCCATTCGCTTTGTCAGCGCCTTCGTCTTCTCTGCTCTCATTGTGAAGCTGGCGGGCGATGGACTGGCAAAAACCGGCGTGGTGAAGAGCTACGCCATTGGTGCCAACATCAAAACAGCGAAAGTTTATGAAGAAGAGGAGGAAGAGGCATGACAGACCTGAAAGTAGTTCTCGACTGGTTCCCGAACACCAATCATACCGGTTTTCTGCTGGCTCAGAAACGGGGCTGGTTCGAGGAGGCCGGACTGAACGTTTCCATTGAAGGGGATGTCCACGGAGTCATGGAGACCCATGGCGCAGACTTCGTCTGCGGACCCCAGATCAGTATGCTGGAAAACCGGATGAATGGCGTGGACCTCATCGGTGTCGCCGTCATGACTCAAAAATGTGACAGTGGGATCGTCTCCCTCAAGGAGTCCGGCATTACCCGCCCGAAAGACCTTGTGGGGAAGCGTCTGACCCACTGGGAACCCGCCTGGTACCATGCCGCCATTGGCCGTCTGGTCAATGAAGACGGGGGAGACTACAGCAAAGTCGACCTGGTCCCCATGGATGTAGGGGACATCGTCACGGTCCTCGAGACGGTGGCCGACGCCACCTGGGTCTATGAAAACTGGGAGAATGAAGTCCTGCGGGAAGCGGGTCATGAAATCAACTACTTCAACCTGGGCGATGTAGACCCGGTCTTCGACTTCCCGGCACCGGCCATAGCCGCCACCCGGGACATTTTGACCAGAGAGCCGGAAGCGGTCCGCGTGTTCCTTCGGTGCCTCGATCGAGGTTACCGGGAAGCGGCCGCCCACCCGGAAGTGGTGCTGGAAGTGAAAGAGTATATGCCGGAGGAGTGCTCCGACGAAATGCTGATCCGCAGCCAGCAGCACCTGGCTCCCATTTTCCTGGATGAACAGGGCCGCTGGGGGCGCATTGAGCCGCTGCGCTGGAACCGTATGTCCGACTGGCTCATTGAAGTGGGCTGGTACGACAAACGTCGGGACGATGAATTCACCAATGAATACTGGGAGGCAGAATGAACCTGTCACTGGAACACCTGACCTTTTCCTATTTTGAAGATGCAAAGCCGGTAGTCGAAGACTTCTCGGCTTTGTTTTCGTCTGAGGAAGTGACCGTCCTTACGGGGGCCTCCGGCTGCGGCAAGTCGACACTCCTCATGCTGGCCTCCGGCCTGTACCCGGGAAACGGGGGCTTTTTGCGAACCGGGAGCGTGACCATTGACGGGGAAGACCCGGGTAGTCTCCCGCCCGAAAAGCGCTGTCGCCTCGTCTCCATGATGTTCCAAAACCCCGACCTGCAATTCTGTATGGACACCGTTCGCAATGAACTGATCTTTACCCTTGAAAACCTGCAGACCCCGCCGGAACGGTTTGAAGAGGAAATGGAGCGGGCGCTGGACTTCTGCGGCATCTCCCACCTGAAACACCGCATGCTCCAGTCTTTGTCCGGCGGAGAGAAACAGAAAGTCATGCTCTCCTGCCTGGTCCTCATAAGACCCCGCTGGCTTTTGCTGGACGAACCCTTTGCCAACATTGACAATGAGTCGGCAAGGGACATCGTGCTCGCATTGAAACGTCTCCATAAGACGGAGGGCACCGGCATTCTGGCGGTGGACCACCGGCTGGACAACTGGGTGGAAGTGGCAGACACGCTGCGAGTCATGGAGCAGAAAACACTGCTGCCGGAAAAACTGTCCCCCGGTCACCTGGACGTCTCTTTCCTGGAAGAACACGGGATCATTGTTCCCGGAAGCCCTTACCCCGTGCCGGAATATTTGAAAACTCCGGCCGAACGGGGAGAGGAAGAACCGTTACTGACACTGAAAGACCTGACCGTAAGCTACGGGGAACACCGGGTCCTGAAGGGACTCCATGCTACTTTCCTGCCGGGGCACATCTATGCCCTGACCGGCCCCAGCGGCAGCGGGAAGAGTACCCTCTTCCAGGCGCTGCTTGGGACCGTGAAATACAAAGGGTCCATCGCCCCCAAAAAGGGGAGTCGAATGGGCTTTGTGACCCAAAACCCTCAGGACCAGTTTCTGGCAGACACGGTAAAGGAGGAGATATCTGCTTCTTTGAAGGGCGTAGAAGATGCCGACGCAGAGACCGAAAGGGTTTTGCGGGGCATTTCCCTCTGGCGGTACCGGGACCTGTCCCCTTACCTGCTTAGCCAGGGACAGCAGCGGCGTCTCGGAGTAGCTGCTCTAATGGCCTACCACTGCGATATTCTGGTGTGCGATGAACCCACCTATGCCCAGGACCGGAACAATACCCTGGCCATTATGACCGCTCTTTGCAGCCTTGCCAGAGAACAGAACATTGCTCTGATCTTTTCGACCCATGACCCAGAGCTGGCTCGAAGCTTTGCTGATGAGGTCCTGGTACTGGAGGAGGGACAGCTATGAGACAGTTTTTGAGAGGGCTCAACCCCTCCTGTAAATTTGTGAGTCTGATGGTAGTGACTCTCACGCTGGCCTTTGTTCACGACCCTGCGGTCAACGCCATCGTGTTTCTCGTCAGCCTGCTTTTGACCCTCTGTTCCGGGGCGGACCTCAAACGGGTCCTGCTTTTGTACCTGCCCATTCTTTTGGTGGCGGCGGGGGCCTTTATGACCGGGTATCGGTATTCCACCAACGGGGACCTGCCCAGCAACCTGACGTCTGTTTTGGTATCGGACACCCGCATTGGCAACGGCCTCATTTTTGCGACCCGGGTGCTGGTTTACGCATCCATTGGCTTTTTGTTTGCCTTTACCACAGACCGCATCCAACTGGTGCGCTCCTTTGAAAAGCAGCTGCACCTGCCGCAGCTCTTTGCCTACGGACTGCTGGCCGCTTGGGGCATTTTCCCGCAAATGATGCAGGAATACCGCCGCACCCGGGCCGCGTTCAAAGCCCGGGGTCTGAGGGTCCTGCCCTTTTCTCCCGCTGTGTTGAAACCCCTCCTTGTCAAATCGGTCCGCTGGTCTGAAGCCCTGGCGGTCGCGATGGAGTCCAAAGGCTTCGATGGTCACGGAGAGCGCAGCTCTTATGAAGCGCCCACCGTCCGGACGGTCGACAAGGTCATGCTCGTCCTGCTCTGTCTCGTGTTTCCCGTCGTCGTGGTGCTTCTGACCAGGGTTTTCTAAGGTATTTCATCTTTTTAAGTTTCTTTTAGGTTTCTTCCAATATGATAGAGGCACCAAAGGAAAGGAGGATCCCTATGTATTGTAAATCCTGTGGTAGAGTGGTTCCTGACGATGCACTTTATTGCCCGACTTGCGGGAACCCTCTGGAAAAAGTAAACGGAGCCCAGTCTTCTGCGGGCTCTGCGCAGAATGCCGGTCCTACTGCTAAGGAACAAAAAGAGATGGATCTCATCCAGCAAAGGCTCAATTCCGGCCGCCTTTACGGTGTCATCTCCATTGTCTGCAGTATTCTGGGGCTTGGCTCCTTTGGCAGCTTGGACATCATTGCCATCATCTGTGGGTACCTGGGACTCAAACAGCTGAAATCTGTCCCGAACACCTATCCGGAAAAACACACCGCCGTGACCCTGAACCGGGCCGGCATCATCTGCAGTGCAGGGTTCATTTTCCTGATCATTGCGTTTGTCATCATCGCCCTCATCGCCTTCCCGTGGATCTTTGCTTCCATTGCAGGCTTCTTTGCAGGGCTCATTTAAGGAGGAAACCGACCCATGTTCGATTCTTTGAAAGCACAGGTGGTCCACGAAGGGAAACTCACCCTGAAAGACTGGGTGAAGTCTCAGATCATCCTGACGGCCATCACACTGGCCGGCTTACTGCTTGGGCTGAACCTCATCGGCATCGACCACTGGATCATGGCGTCTGTCGCCATCACCATTGTGGATCTTCTGCCGGTGCTGGGGCTTTCCATCACCATGATCCCCTGGGCCTTCTATGAACTGGTCTTCGCGAAAGACACGAAGACAGGGCTCTGGATCTTCTTCCTGTTCATCATCCTCATGGTCCTGAAACAGGTCCTGGAGCCCTTCATCCGGGGCGCAAGCCTCGGGATCTCCCCCTGGGAGGAGATCATTTCCAGCGTGGCGGGTTTTGCCCTGCTGGGCGGCAACGGCCTCGGGCTTCTGCTGGGCCCCGTTGTCTACATTGTGGGGAAGAAGATCTACCGGACGAACCACCCTGCCATGGCGGGGCGGGCGACCACCGGGTACTTCGACCGGGGCTTCGGACAAAAAGCCGAACCCGCCCCGAAACAGGAGACCGTCATCGACATCACCGACGATGTGGTGGACGTCCCGGAAGAATAAACCAAAAGGTCCCTCAGCCTCTGGCTGAGGGACCTTCTTTGTGTGTCGTTGTCTAAGCTTCTGCCTTTTCGGCATCGACAATCCGCTGGGCGGTTTCCTGGCGGACTTTTGCAGCGGCCAGAGCTTTCTGAGCTTCGTCGAGCTCCTGCTGTTTTCCGTCCAGAGTCGCGCGGTACTGGGCAATGCGCTCTCTGTACTCGGCAGTGGTGTAAGTCTTCTCATTGCCGGCGTTGCTGAAATAGACCTGGCAGAACTTGTTGCCGAGGCGCGTGTTCACAGCGGCGCCGGTGACTACGTACTTTTTCTGAGAAAGGTTGTAGTAGTGGCCGACTTTATACCAGTCCGAGCTGGAGTAGTCCAGGTACTCGGGGTGCTCATCGGCAAGCTTTTTCTCGCTGTACCAGCTGTCTGCCGCAGTTTTCGCGTCGGCAAAGGTGCCGAGGTTCTCGGCGATCCGGTTGCCGCCCACTGTGAACTGCTTCGGCGCTGTCTTCATGTCATAGAAGGCGTCTGCGTCAGCTTCCGCCATTGCCATCATGGTGTCGGTGACGACCATGGGGGCGAGGCCTTCGCCGGCCCGGTACTCATTGACATGGTCGATGAGCTGAAGGGCAGCTTCCAGGTTATCGAGTGCGGTGGCATCCCCCGATGTCCCATACGCGATAAGGTTTTTGTACTTGGCACTGTCCAGCGCTTTCAATGCGTTTTCAGCGCCCGCCCACTGGAAGAACCCATAGGTGCCTTTCCGGGACTGTGTCTGTGCATCGCTCAAAGCGGTGGTGGCGTCTGTCACTTTCTGCTCGAGGGTGGTGACTTCTGTGTTGGCAGCTGCCAATTCCCGCTCGGCATCTGTCTCCGCAAAGCTGGGGACGAGCAGGGCCACGACCAAAAGGCTTGCGGTCAGGACAGACATAAGGATTTTCTTGAAATGACCTGTTTTCATGAATGCTCCTTTCTTTTCTCCGCATCGAGTATACCCGTTTTTGAAAGTGTTAGCAAGGGCTTTTCCTAGACATCTTGAACAAGAGAGATAAATCGGACTTGTATAATCTACACAAAATAAAAAGCTCCTCTGCGAACGAGAGGAGCTGTGAAGCAAAATGCCTTTACGCTTCTTTTTTGACCTCAGCAGGGTCTTCTTTGTTCAGACGGTTCCAAATGCCAATGACAGCACAGATGCCGATGATGGAGATGATGGTCTCCGGCACCATGTAGCTGGCGTTATAGGTGGCGGAATAGGTGAGGACGGCCTTGAGGGCGGTATCGGGGGCATACTCGGTCCAGATGGTGGCGCCGCTGATGAAGTGGCTGAACCAGCGCACGAAGCAGACGAGCAGGGTGCCGACGGTGGCCGCCGCATACTGGTTCCTG
This sequence comes from Clostridia bacterium, assembly GCA_017476565.1. GTDB lineage: Bacteria > Bacillota > Clostridia > Oscillospirales > Acutalibacteraceae > RUG420. The sequence goes on along the minus strand of JAFUZN010000132.1, from coordinate 8,585 downwards.
ATGACTCGCTTGAACATGCCGCCGAAGCCGAGGCAGGTGAAGGGGACGAGGTAGTCCGCGAACACCAGGATGATGTAAGCGAGCATGCCCTGGACATAGCTGAAGTTGCCGATGCCGCCGACGAGGATCTGCAAGATGCCGTAAGCGAGCCCGGAGGCGAGGCCCCAGGGGACGCCAAGGATCCAGCTGACCGCCAGGATGGGGACCTGGCTGAAGAGAGTCACAGAGCCGCCAAAGGGCAGCTGCACGACGGGGATGACGCTGAGCACGGTGGCAAGGCCCACCATGACGGCGCTGAGGACCAGCTGGAAGGTCCGGTTGCCGGTGTCGAATTGTTTTTTGGTTGCCATAGAATACTTCCTTTCCTACGCAGGCATTACCCTGATCAGGTCTTGGGGTCTTCGGGTCACGCCCTCATCTCAGCCCGTGTGACGAGCTCCCCCAGGGTTGGGTATGCAGTTTTTTCGCGATGTACGTTCATCGCGAGGAAATCTTACCACAGGAACCCGTTCGTTTCAATCGGAGGATTAAGCTAATTCTTAAGTTTTGGGTGTAAATAATAATTGTTTTCTCGAAGGAGAGACAGTAGAATGAATTGAAACCATTCAAAGGAGGCTTTTGCCGATGAATCGCATCGAGCTCAAGCAAAGAGCACGGGAAAACGTGCGAAACGACAGATTTGCCATCATCCTCATCACCCTCATCGCCACCGCCATCATGAGCGGTGCCGTCTTCGGGACCTTTACTCTGCCCCTGGGCGGTCTCTTTGATGTGGACTTTCTGACGGTCGCTCCGGCGTCACAGGAAACGGTCACCGCTACCCCTACCGCAAAGGGAGACGAGTTCGACCTCGACGACTTCTTCAACGATGACGGAGAGTTCGACGCCGACCATTTCTTTGGCCGGGACGAGGACGAGTTCAGCACCCCCTTCCAGAACCCCTTCGCCGACGGAGATTATTCCGACGACTATTACGACGGATTCTATGAAGACGACACGGTAGATGTCGACTTTGGCAGTGCAGGACTGGCGCTGGCTATTTTCCTTCTCACCGGCGCCCTGACAGCGGGTCTGCTCTCCTACCACCTGAAAGTCTGGAGAGGAGAAGAGGGGGAACTGAAAGACCTTCTCTCGAAGTTCAATAAAGATTTCCCCCGGATCACGAAGATGTACCTCTTACAGACTCTTTACGTCTCCCTGTGGACACTACTCTTCATCGTTCCCGGCATTGTCATGGCCATTGCTTACTCTCAGGCCTACTTCCTCATGCTGGATGACCCGGAACTTTCCGCCACCGATGCCCTGATCAAGTCAAAGGAACTCATGAAGGGCAAAAAGTGGGATTACTTTGTGATGTATGTCTCCTTCCTCGGCTGGATCATACTGAGCGTCCTCACTTTCGGCATTCTGTTCCTGTGGGTCAACCCCTACCTGCTCCAGACCCTGACCGGGTATTACCACGAGAACATCAGGCCCGCCTATGCGGAACTCAAAAACAGAGTTCCCAAAGACAGCTTCGATCTAAACGGGCCTGCTTCCAAAACAGCCTCTGAAGCAGAAGCCGCCCCGGAACCCACGGTCACCGACGACGGCGTGAAGTTCACGGACGTGGAAGAACGCATCGACCCCTGGGCCTGACTCCGAAAACAATTGAGATTGCAACTTCTTTTGGGATTCGCTACAATAAAGTCAGTAAGAGAGTGGCTTTGAGTCAAAGGAGGTCCCGCCCATGAAAAAGACCTTTTCCATAGTGTTGCTGCTGGCTATGCTGGTCAGCCTGCTTTCTTTTAGCGGATGCAGCACCACCAACTCCGAAGATATCAACTACGTCAAGAATAAAGGTGCCCTTGTCATCGGCGTCATCGATGCTAAACCCCTGACCTATCAGAACGAATATGACGAGTGGGAAGGCTTTGCGGTCGATCTCGGGAAGGCTTTCGCCAAGGAACTGGGCGTGGAGGCTGTTTTCCGGGAGATCGAATGGGCCGAGATGGATGAACTTCTGGCAGACAAGACCATCGACTGTGTCTCTTCCGCCTTGACGATCACCAATGCGCGGAAAGAGAAGATGGCGTTGACGGCGCCTTACATGACGAATGCGCAAATCGCCGTTATGAAGTCCTCCGTTGCTCGCCGGTACTCGTCTGCGGAAGAATGCTTACAGCTCCGCTTCGCGGTCCTCGATGGCTCCACCCATGAGGCCCTGGCCAAAGAAAACGGCTTCCTCCGTTTTGCGGCCAACACCACAGAAGAAGCCCTTCAGGCTGTATCCGACGGAACGGCCGACGCCGCGATCCTCAACTCTACGACAGCCAATGAAATGATCGGGAAGGGCAATCAGTTTGACGACCTTTCCAGAGCTTTCGACCTCAAGAAAAACAAGTTTGGTTTCGGCTTCCGGAAAGACTCCGGTTTGGCCAATGCCATGAATGACTTTTTTGTCACGACTTATACCAGCGGCAAGATGAAGACTTTGGCAAAGAAATACGGTCTGGAAAAGATGATCGTAGAACAGGTCACCGAACAATGATCACCATATGAAATGGACCCTGCATCGTCCAATGCAGGGTCTTTTATTCAGGAGCATCTATGGAAGAACAGCAAACGATGGAACGGGCCATACTCGTTGGCCTCGACCTGGGAGACCCGCTGGAGGCGGAAGTCTCTCTGGCGGAACTGCGGGAACTGGCCCGGACGGCCGGGGCCGACGTTGTCGGCACGGTGCTCCAGGCCCGGCCTTCCCCGGACGCCGCTTTGTACCTGGGTACGGGGAAAATCGAGGAGCTGAAAGAGATGGTCGAAGCGGACACCTGCGACCTGCTCCTCTTCGATGGGGAACTGTCGCCGACCCAGCTGCGAAACATTGAACGGGCCACTGGGGCCCGGGTCATCGACCGTACGACCCTTATCCTCGACATCTTCGCTCAGCGGGCCCGGTCCCGGGAGGGCCGTCTGCAGGTAGAACTGGCCCAGCTCAAATACCGTCTGCCCCGCCTGGCCGGGCAGGGTACCAGCCTCTCCCGCTTAGGCGCCGGCATTGGAACGCGGGGACCCGGTGAGACAAAGCTGGAAACCGACCGCCGTCACATTGAACGGCGTATCCGGTCCATTCGGGAAGAACTGAAGGCCGTGGAAAAACGCCGAAACATGCTGCGGGCGCGCCGGGAAAAAACCGGCGTCGAGACCGTCGCGCTGGTGGGCTACACCAATGCGGGAAAGTCTACCCTCATGAACGCTTTGACAGAAGCCGGTGTCCTTGCAGAAGACAAGCTGTTTGCGACCCTGGACCCCACATCCCGGGCCCTGCGCCTGCCCTCCGGGCGGAGCGTCATGCTCATCGACACGGTCGGGCTTGTCCGAAACCTGCCCCACCAGCTGGTGGAAGCGTTCCACTCGACCCTGGAAGAGGCGGCGGCAGCGGACGTTATTTTGAACATTTGCGACATTTCGTCGAACGAATATGAAGACCATCTGCGAGTCACGGAGGAGGTCCTGCGGGACCTGGGGGCTGGCGGGACTCCGACTTTGCAGGTCCTCAATAAATGTGATCTTATCTTCGAACAGCCCCACATCGCGGGGGACAGCGTCTACATTTCTGCGAAGAACGGCTCCGGGATCACCCTGCTGCTGGAAAAGCTGGAAGAAGCCTTCCCGGAACAGCGGGTGCATTGCCGTTTTTGCTTCCCCTTCGAAGAACTCTCTCAGGCCTCCATTCTGCGGGACGACAGTGCCGTGCTGGAGGAGCGCTACACGGAAGAGGGCCTCTTCATCGAAGTCTTTTGCAGCCCGCGGATGATGGAACGTTATAAAGAATTTTTGACCAGTGACCGTTAAGGAGGTCCCGTTATGTTTTTGATGATCGGCGTCAATGACGGGCAGACCGCCCTTTATTATGAGCGGCTCGTCTACTTTTCCCACCTGGGAAAAGCTGTGAATGTGACCGTCTATGTGACCTACGTTCAGCTACTGCTGTTTTTTATCCCGACCTTCAAGTGGAATAAACACTATTATGTCCAATTGCCGAACGGCGAAGTCTTCGAACTGGACCCGGAAGTGGGCCGTCAGGTGGAGCGGGGCCGCGATGTAGAGATCAAAGAATCGGACCTCTATTCAAACGGGCACACGGACTACTATTCTGACAAGTCGTCGAACTCGAACACCGGGGTCTACCAGTGCCCCCACTGCGGATACCCCATTGTGAACGACTTTGACTTCTGCCCGAAGTGCGGCAGAAGACTGCGCTGAAAGGAATTGCCTATGAAAACCGTTTACTTTGCCGGCGGATGCTTCTGGGGCACCCAGAAGTTCTTCGACCAGTTCGACGGGGTCCTCGAGACGGAAGTCGGTTATGCCAATGGGACGACGGAACGCCCCAGCTATGAAGATGTCTGCTACCGGGACACCGGTCATGCAGAGACTGTGAAGGTCATTTATGACGAAGAACAGCTTTCCCTGAAACAGCTTCTGCGGTATTACTTCATGACCATTGACCCGACATCTTTGAATCGCCAAGGGAATGACCGGGGGACCCAGTACCGGACCGGAATCTATTATGAGGCCGGGGACCCCGAGAAAGCTACCCTTCTGAAGGACATCGGAGATATCCTCGAAGAAGTCAAACAGCGCTACTTCGAGCCCCTCGTCGTGGAGGTCCTGCCCCTCGACAACTTTTACACCGCCGAGAACTACCACCAGAAATACCTTGACAAACACCCCTTCGGCTACTGCCACATTCCCCGTGCACTCCTGCACCTGGATGCCTGAACAAAAACACCAAACCCCTCAGCAGTATTTCTGCTAAGGGGTTTTTATGATAAAGTTTTTAATCAATTGTAACGGGCAAGTACCTGATTCCTAACGGATTCCAAAGAGATGTCCCCATTGTCCCATTCATCGGGTTGACGGAGTTTATTATTTATGGGAAGATTTCAATGCAAAGAGCTAGTGGCGTAGGATGAGCGTACCGTGTTGGCGGTGGCCCCGGTGGAAATCCGGGCGGTTCTTTGCTTATGCACTCACTTCGGTGGGTGCTTTTTTGCAATTTGATGGTTTCGGCGGTATGGTATAGCGGCAAGTTGAAAATTTCTTTTACCTTTGTTACAATGTTCCCGGACGAGAGTCCAATGATATTGAATGGGCATCAACTCCTCGCTGAGAGGTTCAGCGGGTCCGGGTCGGGGACCTAAGCAATTCGACCGATAATAGATGCTTCAGCATCAACTCCTCGCTGAGAGGCTCAGCGGGTCCGGGTCGGGGACCTAAGCATTTCGACCGATAATAGATGCCGGAAAATATCGAGACAAAAACGCCAGGCATTTGCCTGGCGTTTTTTTTGGGGTGTTATCCTATGGGGAAGAAAAAGCAATCAAAAGAATTGGCACTTCTGGAATCGATCAAGTTCGCGGTCAAGCCATATAAAGAGAAGTTGGTTGGAAAGAAGTACCTCTTCGTCTTTGATGGTCGGTTTCTCGAAGTGATATTCAAAGCAGAGAATTTCAAACATTTGGCGGGTGTTGAATCCCCACTTTCCAAAAGAGGCTTTTATAAGGCAGCTGTAAGTCGAACACTTAATTTGAAACAATTGAGATTTACGAACCAGCATCCTTTTGATTACGCACAAAGGAAAGCAGCTCACTTAGCCGAAATAAGCTCTCTAGTCTCGGAGCAAAGCACCATATTGGAAACGGTTTCTCTTGGTCCCCGAATGTATCGTTTGGGTTCAACAAATCACAGTTTCTCAGTTTTGTTTGAAGAAGATCATGTCAAGGGCGAACCTAGAGGTTATTATGTACCATATTCCCTGAGAGATGAAGATGTCACTGCGCATAGTGAAAACAGTTGCGACGTCACCCATGTCTTCGAGAAAGCTAGTCATGAGCGCTTTTATACAAAACTGACATTTTTAAGAGACGGTCATACGCTAGACGAACTTCCTCAAGATATTCGGGATCGATTGGCTCTAAGCTAATTGGTAATCCTTCATTGAACCCCGTCGACCGACCTGACCGAAGATGAGCAGGGGAGCAAATTCTCCCTCACAGCATGAAATCGTATTGATTTTCAAAAATTGAAACGCAAAAACCCCTCAGCAGAAATTCTGCTGAGGGGTTTCTTGTACCTTGATTTGAAAAAGGTGCGCACCTGTGGTATGATTGCGGTGGAGGTGGTGTTATGGCATTCTCACAAGTTGCATATGATAAAGCCAACACAAGCCGCGTATATATCAAATTGAACAATCAGACAGATGCTGATATTCTGGCCTTTCTGGGCACAGTTGACAATAAGCAGGGGCTCATCAAGCAGCTGCTTCGAGAGTACATGGAAGGTTCAACTGTATATACCCTTGAAGAAATCCGTGAGGTGGTAGAGCCGATCGCCCAAAAAGAAAACTTGAAAAAGGTCATTCTGTTCGGCTCTTACAGCCGCGGAGAAGCGACCGGAGCCAGTGACCTGGACTTCTGTGTGACCTTCCCGGAAGGAGCAAGCCTCATTACCCGCGGGCGATTAACCAATGCTTTGCAAGATGCATTCGGGAAAGAGATCGACATCGTGACCGACCAGATGTTGGAAAGCACACAGTACAAAGAGTTTGCAGACAATATCAGAAAGGATGGGGTCGTACTTTATGAAAACTAAAATCCTTTTCGTCTGTCACGGGAACATTTGTCGGAGTCCCATGGCTGAGTTCGTGATGAAAGACCTGGTGCGCCGGGAAGGTGTGGAAGACAAGTTTGAGATCGCCTCGGCGGCGGTGTCGACGGAAGAACTGGGGAACCCGGTCTACCCGCCGGCCCGCAGAGTCCTCAATGAGCACGGCATCTCCTGCAAAGGACACGCTGCCCACCAGATGACCCGCAAAGAGTACGAATACTACGACTATGTTATCCTCATGGATGCGATGAATCGCCGCTGGTGTGACCGCATCATTGGGGAAGACGACCAGAATAAGGTCAGTCTCCTCCTGGAACATGCAGGAGTTGACCGCGACGTCGCCGACCCCTGGTACACGGGGAACTTTGACAAGACCTGGGACGACGTGAACCTCGGGTGCAAAGCCCTTCTGGAGGAACTTTCAGAGAAGTGAGCCGCCCTGAAAGAAACCCTTGACATTCTGCTGTCTTTTCCGTTACAATACGGGACGAATTGAGCAGCTGCAACGCGTAAGTCCGGATTCTTCCGGCCTTATGCGTTTTCTTTTTTGCAGCAGAAAAGGAGTTTCATTTTGAGTAAACAAGCACGTAAGACCCTCATGGTCAGCATATTGTCCCTGTCCCTTTTGACCGTCATGGCAGGCGCCGCGGTCGCCCCGGCACTGGGGGTCATCAAAGAGGCGTTCCCGGGTGCTCCTCAGCTGGCGATCCAGCTCATCATCTCCATGCCTGCCCTCTTCATTTTCCTGACGAACATGGTGTTTCCAAGGCTTTCTGCAAAGTTCGGTGCCAAGACTCTGGTTCTCGCGGGCCTCGGCCTCTATACCGTTGGCGGCGTGGCGGCCGGCCTCTTTTCGAACATCTTCCTGCTCCTCTGCATGAGGGCCCTCGTCGGCGTCGGCGTCGGCATCATCATGCCTCTGTCCACCGGCCTTCTCGCTTATTACTACCCGCCGGAAGCCCAGTCGAAACTGTCGGGGTACTCTTCCGCCATGAACCAGATTGGTGGGGTGGTAGCGACCCTTCTGGCCGGCGTCCTCTCCGCGGTCAACTGGCGGGCGAGCTTCCTCGTCTACCTGCTGGGCCTCGTCTCCGTCGTCCTCTGTTTCCTGTTCCTTCCCAATGACCGACTGGGGGAGCGCAAGGGCGATGTAGCCCAGGAGAAACCAAGTGTGCTGCAGAGCTTCAAAACCTATTACAAGTATGTCGTCGGCATGTTCCTGCTCATGTCCTGTTTCTTCCTGTACCCGGCGAACTACGCGATGGAGACCCTGGCATTTGATACCATGGTCCCGGCCTCTCTCATCTCGGTCATTATGGCCTTTGCGGACGTCATTGCCGCCATCGGCGGGTTCCTGTTCTTCCGGATCATGAAAACGGCAAAGAGTCTCACGAAAGTCGTGGCGCCGCTTCTGTTTTTCCTCGGCTTTGTCTGTCTCTGGTTCGGCGGCTGGGTCGGCACTCTCCTGGGGTCTGCCCTCGTGGGCTTTGCCAACGGAGCGGGCGTGCCCTTCCTCATTTCGCAGGGCTCCATGAAAGCTGGGAAGACGGCTGCCAGCACGGTCATGCCCCTTGTATCAGCCGCTTTGTACCTCGGACAGTTCGTGTCGCCCTTCCTCATGTCCGGCGCCTCTGTCATCCTGGGAGACTTACGGCACCCGGCCTACCTCTTCGGGATGGTCGTCTCCCTCCTGTTCCTCCTCTGGTCGCTGACCATTCCGGTCATTGTGCCAAAGCCCCTCGAAATGGCAGCGGAACTGGAAGAACAGAAAAAACTTATTAACTCATGAATCCAAAAGGGGCCGTGTCAAAATGGTAATCCAACCATTTTGGTACGGTCACCTTTCATTTTTGCTGTTTTTGGCGGAAAACTGTCTGTTGTTCTTGCTTGTAGAGCGCACTTTCCCAGAGGAGCCTTGCTCCTCTGGAATTTTT
>JAFUZN010000008.1 GCA_017476565.1 Clostridia bacterium | reverse complement strand
TATGGGCAATGACCAGGTCTGCCGCCTTCAGTACCGAGGACTCGTCGAAGCGCTGGCGCACCCGGGTCTTGAAGGGCACTTCTGCCTCCACGAACCGGAGTTTCTCGAGGTCGTGGATGAGAAGGATGACCCGCACCCCTCTGCCCCGGAGCTCTCGGAACAGACGCCCGAGGAAAATGCAGTGGGAAATGGAGGGGAACTGGACCACCAGGGTGTCTCCCTTACGAAGACTCGAAAGAGCCTTCTGCCAGACTTTGTATGTGTTCCAATGTTCTTTCAGGGAAGCCATGATCGACCCATTCTCCCCCTGGAACGGGATGTGCAGATTCACTTCTTTCATTCCGAGTTCCGTGAGGGTGTACTCCACGTCCGCCCGGGCCTTGTTGGTGGCATTTTTGAGATGGGCGTCCTCCGGTTTCCGCTCGGAGATGTAATAGCAGTTCTCGTACATAACGGTTCCTTTCGCGATTCATTCTTTCCCATTCTAACGGAAAACGCAGAGGAAAGCAAAAATAATTCCCTCACAGGGAGGCCCTGTGAGGGAGATTATTTTGAACGATTTGAATTCTGCTCGAATTATTTGTGGATCGTAAGTTTCAGTTCACTTATTTGCAGGCACCAGCGAAACCGGCAAGAGCATTGCCGAGAGCGCTAGCTGCATTAGTGGAACCAGAGACGAGGTTACCGGCAGCTTCGCCAGCACCCTTCGCGTCAGCGCTTGCAAGGCCGTTGTTCAGACCGTTGAGGAGGTCAGCAGTGGCGCTTGCAGCATTGCCGGCAGCTTTAGCGACCGCATTGACGTTGCTATCGGTGAAGGTAGCGTTGGTCACGGTGGTAGCTGCATCAGCGATCTTGGCAACAGAACCGATGGCCTGAGAGGTCAGGTTGGAAACAACGTTCATATCGATTCCGACGCCGGAAAGGACATCGTTGACAACGGAGCCTACGCCGCCGTTGTTGATGTCAGTAAGCAGGCCGCTAACGGTGTCACCCAGGGGGGTAAGACCGTGAACGATAACAGCCAGGTCAGAGACCATACCGGTGGCAGAGCCAAGGATGGTGGTCAGATAACCCATAAGGCCGCTAAGGTCGAGGCCGCTAAGACCATTGAGGACACCGAGGAGGATCTCCAGCATTCTGGTCAGCTGCTCAGTAAGAACAGGCAGATATGTGGTGGTCTCAGTCAGTGCTCCGAAAATGGTATTGAGTCCGCCGAAGAAGTTCTTCAGGAACGGAACGACTGTGTCGAGAATGGGATCCTGATACCGTAACAGTACGAACAGAAGGAATCCGCCGACCAACAGCATGCCACCGGCAAGGACCAGGGCGATGATGGCGAGGATCAGTCTGATGTTGGATCTGCTTCTCAGTTTCTCTTGATAATCCAAGGACTTGGTCAGACGCTGCGCCTCAAGAGTGTTAGACACTCTCATGAGAGCTTCGCCGATCATAGATTCCTCGGAGGAAATGGTGCGTCTCCTATCGTCCATTTCTCTCCCTCACTTTCACTAAAATTTTTTGAGCAGAAGTTTCATCCACTATGATGAAATTGCATTTTGCCCGCTAGAAGAGACGGTACAATTTCTAATCGTTAGTCATTATAGCACAAGAAAAAAGACTAAAGCAATAGTTTTTGAGCTTTTTAACAGATGTAAAGACCCTCGCGATTTATCATCTCAAAAGATACCCCGGTTCAGCCTCTTTGGCAAGGGGCGCTTTTTGCGCAAATTCGACAATAAACTCCTTGAACGACCTATTAAATTCTGTTATTATTAAATAAAAGATGTTGGGTTTTTGCGGTCAATTTTGGGTCAAAAGCAAGAAGATTGGACGCAAAGACCAAGTTTTTTCTGTGCGGAGGACGAACCTATGGGAAACACACAAAACAATTTAGACCTCCCCGTCTATCTCTTCCATCAGGGAAACAACGCCAAAGCCTATGAGATCATGGGTTCCCACAAACTGCCCGGCACCGACCAGGTCGTCTTCCGGGTCTGGGCGCCCCACGCCACCTCGGTCAGCGTAGTGGGCGATTTCAACGACTGGGACCCCTATGCGTTACCCATGGAGCGCATCTCCGACGGCATCTGGGAGGGCATCGCCCCGGAAGGTGCCGTGGAGCAGTACTCTATTTACAAGTATGCCATCGAGGCCAGAGACGGCCGGACCATCATGAAAGCGGACCCCTATGGGTACCACATGGAGACCCGTCCCGGCACCGCCAGTAAGTTCTACGAGCTCGACGGCTGCTATGACTGGAATGACGACGAGTGGCTGAAGGAACGGGCTTCCACCCGCATTTACGACCGACCCGTCAACATTTACGAAGTCCACGCCGGCTCCTGGAAACTCTACGAAGACGGCAACAACCTCTCCTACCGGGCACTGGCCGATGAACTGGTCCCCTACGTGGCGGACATGGGTTACACCCACATCGAATTCATGCCCCTCTCCGAGTACCCCTTCGACGGGTCCTGGGGCTATCAGGTCTGCGGTTACTACGCCTGTACATCGCGGTACGGCACCCCGGCAGACCTTATGTACCTCATCGACCAGTGCCACCGGCACGGCATTGGGGTCATCATGGACTGGGTCCCCGCCCACTTCCCGAAGGACGCCTACGGGCTGTTCGAATTCGACGGCGAACCCTGCTACGAGTACCCGGACCCCCGCAAGGGCGAGCACAAGACCTGGGGCACCAAAGTCTTCGACTTCGGCAAGACGGAAGTCCAGAGTTTCCTCGTCTCCAACGCCCACTTCTGGTTTGACAAATACCACATCGACGGCATCCGTGTCGACGCAGTCGCCTCCATGCTGTACCTCAACTACGACCGCAAGGACGGAGAGTGGATCCCCAACGCCAACGGCGGCGTCGAGAACCTGGAGGCTGTCGCCTTCCTGCAAAAGCTCAACGAGTCCATTTTCCGGGACCGGGGCGATGTAATGATGATCGCCGAAGAGTCCACCGCCTGGCCCAACGTCTCGAAGCCCACCTCCATTGGAGGCCTCGGGTTCAACTTCAAGTGGAACATGGGCTGGATGAACGACGTCATCCGCTATTTCAACCTCGACGGGCTCAGCCGGAAGTATAACCACGACTGTCTGACCTTCTCCTTCTTCTACGCCTTCTCGGAAAACTTCGTCCTGCCCATCTCCCATGACGAAGTGGTCCACGGGAAAGGGTCCCTCATCAACAAGCACCCGGGGAACCCCGAAGACCCGGAACAGTATGCCGAGAAGTTCGCCGGCGTCCGTTCCATGCTGGCCTACATGTACAGCCACCCCGGCAAGAAGCTGCTCTTCATGGGCAGCGAGTTCGGCCAGTTCAGCGAGTGGAACTATAAGACCCAGCTCGACTGGAACCTCCTCGACTACGACATGCACCGTAAGCTGCAGTCCTATACGAAGGCCCTCAACCGGTTCTACCGGGACACCGCTGCCCTTTGGGAGATCGACTACAGCTGGGAGGGCTTCGAGTGGATCATTCCCGACGACAACGAGAACTCGGTCCTGGCCTACAAGCGGAAGAACGCCGACGGAGAAGAGCTTTACTGTATCCTCAACTTCACGAAGGTGGACCGCACCGGCTACAAGATGGGCGCAGACGACGGGGTCTACGAAGTGGTCTTCAATTCCGACGACCCGGCCTTTGGCGGCACCGGCCGCTCCACCACCGGGAAAGTCGAGTCTCTGGACGAACCCATGCACGCCCAAAAGGGATGCATCGCCCTGGACATTGCCGGTAACTCGGCCCTGTTTTTGAAGAAAGTCGCGGAGAAAGACCGCACCCCCAAGTGGAGCCCGGAACGCTCCGGCAGCTTCTCCTACCCACGGAAATAATATTACATTTCATAGAAACAAATCTGCATCCAAAGGAGTCCTACTTATGGCACGTAAAAATGAAGTCATTTCGATGCTGTTGGCAGGCGGCCAGGGCAGCAGACTGGGCATCTTGACCCACAAGATCGCCAAACCTGCCGTCCCCTTCGGCGGAAAGTATCGGATCATCGACTTTCCCCTGTCGAACTGTGTCAATTCCGGCATTTATACCGTCGGCGTCCTGACTCAGTATCAGCCCCTCGAACTCAACGACTATGTCGGCAACGGCGAACCCTGGGACCTGGACCGCTCCGACGGCGGCGTCCACATCCTGTCCCCCTACCAGCAGATCGAAGGCACTGACTGGTACAAAGGCACGGCCAATGCCATCTATCAGAACATCCATTTCATCGACAAGTATGACCCCGACTATGTCGTGGTCCTCTCCGGCGACCACATTTATAAGATGGACTACGCCGATATGCTGGCCTATCACAAAAAACAGGAAGCGGCCTGCACCATCGCCATGCGGGAAGTGGAGTGGAAAGAGGCCTCTCGCTTCGGCCTGATGCTCGTCAACGAGGACGGCACCATCTCCGAATTCGAGGAGAAGCCCGCGAACCCCCGCTCCAACAAGGCCTCCATGGGCATTTACATCTTCACCTGGTCCAAGCTGAGAGAATACCTCATTGCGGACGAGAACGACCCCGAGTCCTCCAATGACTTTGGTCACAACGTCATCCCCGCCATGCACGAGGCCGGCGAGAAAATGGTCGCTTACCAGTTCGACGGCTACTGGCGGGACGTCGGGACCATCGAGAGTCTGTGGGAAGCCAACATGGACATCCTGTCCCCCGCTTCCGGCATCAACCTCAATGACCCCAACTGGAAGATCTATGCCAGAAGCCCCAGCGCGGCACCCCAGTACATCGCCGACTCTGCGGAAGTCTCCAACTCCATGGTGACGGAAGGCTGCTCGGTGGAAGGTAAGGTCGACTTCTCGGTCCTCTTCCCCAATGCGGAAGTCGAAGAAGGTGCCAACGTCAAGTACTCCATCGTCATGCCCGGTGCAGTCGTCAAGAAAGGCGCCACCGTCCAGTACGCCATCGTCGCCGAGGGCGCCGTCATCGAAGAGGGTGCCAAAGTCGGCGCCGGGCCGGACGTCACAGACCCCGATGAATGGGGCGTTGCCGTCATCGGAGAAAAGGTCGTGGTCGGCAAGGACGCCACCGTCCCCGCCAACGTCATGGTCAACGAAAACGTAGAGGAGGGCACGAACTATGAGAGCAAATAATGTGCTTGGCATCATCCATTCCCAGGCCTTCGATTCCAACATCCAGGAATTGACGTCTGTGCGCACCATGGCCTCCGTCCCCTTCGGATGCCGTTACCGCTTCATCGACTTCCCCCTGTCCAACATGGTCAATGCGGGCATTTCGGAAGTCGGCATCATCACCAAGGAAAACTACCAGTCCCTCATGGACCACATCGGCTCCGGCAAACCCTGGGACCTGGCCAGAAAACGGGAAGGTCTTTACATCCTCCCGCCCTATAACACGTCCATCGCCTCGGCGGCCGGACAGCGGAACCGCATTGAAGCCATTTACAGCAACATGGACTTCCTTCGCCACTCCCGCCACGAGTACGTGGTCATCACGGACTCCAACTCCGTCTACAACTTCGACTTCAACGACCTGTTCGCCTACCATACCGAGCAGGAAGCGGACATCACCATTGCCTACAAACATGGCAAAGTCCCGAAGCTCGATAACATGCAGATCCTGACCCTCGATGAGAACAAGAGAGTCACGGAAGTGGCCGTCGACAACTTCGAGGAAGGGGAGGTCGACTACTCTTTCAACATTTTCGTTTTGAGAAAGTCTCTCCTCGAGTACCTGATCAAGAACGCCATTGCCCATAACGGCACGTCTTTTGCCAAGGATGTCATTCAGCCCAACACGGCGAACCTGAAGATCGTCGGTTATGAGATCCCGGGCTTTGCCGCCATGGTGGACTCCCTGAAGACCTACTACAACGTGAGCATGGACCTTCTCGCTCCGGAGAACCGCAAGGCCCTCCTGAACCCGAAGAACCCCATCGCCACCAAGATCGCCGACAATGTTCCCTCCCTCTACGGGGAGAATTCCAAGACCGGCAACTCCCTCATTGCAGACGGCTGCACCATTGAGGGCACCGTCGAGAACTCTCTTCTGTTCCGGGGCGTCGTGGTCGAGAAGGGCGCCGTCGTGAAGAACTCCATCCTCATGCAGGGCACCATCATCAGCGCCAACGCAAAGGTGGACAGCATCATCACCGACAAAAACGTCACCATCTCCCCGAACCGCAACCTTTCCGGGGACCCGTCCTACCCGATTTACTTTACAAAGAACATCGTCGTCTGATAAACTGAACTTAAGGAGGCTGTGCAGTCCCTGCAGAGCCTCCTCTCCCTAAGCTCAGATAATGAAATGGAGGACTCCGCTTTATGAATATTTTATTTGCGTCCAGTGAAGCTGTTCCCTTTGCGGTCAGCGGCGGTCTCGCAGAAGTGGCCGGCGCCCTTCCCAAGGCGCTGAAGGCCAAAGGAGAAGACGTTCGGGTCATCCTGCCGCTCTACGGTTCTGTCACCGAAGAACAGCGGGCCGACATGAAGTACCTTTTGAACTTCGATGTACAGGTCGCCTGGCGGCACCAGTACTGCGGCGTGTTCGAGGCGCAGGCAGACGGTGTCACCTATTACCTGCTGGACAACGAATATTATTTCAAACGGTCCGGCCTCTACGGATACTATGACGACGCAGAACGGTTCGCGTTTTTCTCCCGCGCCGTGTTAGACACCATTCAGCACCTGGAAGAGCTTGACGGCTTCAAGCCCGATATCATCCACTGCAACGACTGGCAGACGGCCCTCATTCCCGTTTACTACAACTGCCTGTACCGGGATGTTCCCGGCTATGAGAACATCCGCACCGTCTATACCATCCACAACATTCAGTACCAGGGCCTTTACGGCATGGACATTCTGAACGAAGTCCTTGGCATTGACCCGCAGGACTATTACATCGTGGAAAACGACGGCCTTGCTAACTTCTCGAAGGGCGCCATTGAGTGCTGCAATAAAGTCACCACGGTATCCCCTTCCTACGCCAACGAGATCCTCGACCCCTGGTACTCCCACGGGCTCGACGGCATCCTTCACCGGAACCTCTGGAAACTGACGGGCATCCTCAACGGCATCGACGTGGAGAGCTATGACCCCTCCAAGGACCCGGCCATTCCCTACCACTATTCTCAGGCCCGTAAGGCCAACAAGAAAAAAGACAAGGCCGCTTTGGAAGACCGCTTCGGCTTCGAGCACCAGCCGGACGTACCCATCATCGGGCTCATCTCCCGGCTCGTCTCCCACAAGGGCCTCGACCTCATCACCGCTATCATCGACGAGCTGCTGTACAACACCGAAGTGCGCATGGTGGTCCTCGGGTCCGGGGACAGCTCTTACGAGAACTACTTCCGGGGCGTCGCCGAACGGCACCCGGACAAGTTCCGCGTCGAGCTGGGCTTCGACCCGGCCCTCGCAAGAAAGATCTACGCCGGCGCCGACCTCTTCCTCATGCCCTCGAAGAGCGAGCCCTGCGGCCTGTCCCAGATGATCGCTCTGCGCTACGGCACCATACCCATCGTCCGGGAGACCGGCGGCCTCAAGGATACCGTGCAGCCCTACAACCAGTATACAAACGAGGGCAACGGCTTCACCTTTGACCGGTACGACGCGGGCCTGCTGCTCGACGCGATCAACCGGGCAAAGACCCTCTACTTCACAAACCGCTGGTGCTGGGACGAGATGGTGCAGCGCGACATGCTGAAGGATGTCTCGTGGGAGAATTCCGCAAAGCGCTACCGCGGTCTCTATCTCGAGATGACGTATTGAGCCGCCGGATGCTGCGGACAGTTTCCAAAACGCTTTGAAACCGCATAAATCTGTCAATTGCGGACAGTCTTCTTCCGGGAGTATTTCCATGATTTCCGGAAGGGGGCTGTCCCCTTTTTTCTGTCCTTTTTTATCCTCCTTTTCTCCTTTGCGTTCACTTTTTCATACTTTTGGCAGTATCGGAGCGAATGCCGGCAGGCTATATTTTAGATGTAGTAAATGATTTCCGTGGCTGCCGGCTTCCGGAACGGAGGGTGGAAGCCCGAGGTATGAGGAGGAATGAG
>JAFUZN010000131.1 GCA_017476565.1 Clostridia bacterium | reverse complement strand
TACCACTTCGCCCACTGCGTGGATGACCACCTCATGCGCACGACCCACGTGGTCCGGGGCGATGAATGGATCTCCTCCGTTCCGGTCCACCTGCAGCTTTTCCAGTACTGCGGGTTCCGGGCGCCCAAATATGCGCACATCGCCCCCATTATGAAACTGGATGAGGGCAACAAGCGCAAGCTCTCGAAGCGGAAAGACCCGGAAGCGGCGGTCAGCTACTATGTGGAAGAGGGCTACCCGAAAGAAGCCGTTCTCGAATACCTCCTGACCCTGGCCAACTCCAACTTCGAAGACTGGCGCAGAGCCAACAAGGAAGCTCCCCTTTCGGACTTCCCCTTCAACCTGAAGAAGATGAGCGTCTCCGGCGCCCTCTTCGACCTTGCGAAACTCAATGACGTGTCGAAGAACGTCATCTCCGTCATGAGTGCGGAAACGGTCCTCGACCGGGTCCTCACCTGGGCGGAAGAATACGACAAAGACTTCTACGCCCTTCTCACCGCCGACCGGGACAAGGCCCTGAGCATCCTCAGCGTCGACCGGGGCGGGAAGAAGCCGCGAAAAGATATTGCGAAATGGTCCGAAGTGAAGGACTTCGTCTCCTACCTCTATGAGGACCTCTATAAAGAGGACTTCGACCAGCTTCCGGAAAACGTGAGCCCGGCCGACGCCGCTGCCATTCTGGAAGCCTACACCGCCGTCTACGATGAAAACGACGACCAGTCCGCGTGGTTCGAAAAGGTCAAAGGCCTTTGCGAGCCTCTCGGCTACACGCCCAACGTCAAAGAGTGGAAACAGGACCCGACGGCCTTCAAGGGCCATGTGGGCCACCTGTCCACCGTCATTCGGGTGGCCATCACCTCCCGGACCAACACGCCGGACCTCTGTGCCATCATGAAGGTGCTGGGGAAAGAGGCGTGCATCGCCCGCCTTAAGAAGGCTGCAAACTACTATAAGGGGTAAACGACATGGAAGAAAAAACTTTGAATGCGCCGACCGCGCCCTCGAACTTCATCCACGACTTCATCGATGAAGACTTGAAGGAAGGGGTCTACGACCATGTCCAGACCCGTTTCCCGCCGGAGCCCAACGGCTACCTGCACATTGGCCACGCCAAGGCCATTTACATCAACTTTTACACCTCGGAAAAGTACCACGGCATCTGCAACCTGCGGATGGACGACACGAACCCCGGCAAGGAAGACACGGAGTATGCCGACGCCATTGCCGAGGACATCAAGTGGCTCGGGTACAACTATGAAAACCTGTACCACGCTTCCGATTATTTCGACTACATGTATGAAAAGGCCATCCTCCTCATCAAGAAGGGCCTGGCCTTCGTGGACGACCTCTCCGCCGACGAGATCCGGGAATACCGGGGTACGCTGACGGAGCCCGGCAAGAACAGTCCTTACCGGGAACGTTCCGTAGAAGAAAACCTCGACCTGTTCGAGCGAATGACCAGGGGCGAATTCGCGGACGGGGAAAAGGTCCTTCGGGCAAAGATAGACATGACTTCTCCCAACATGAATATGCGGGACCCGGTCATTTACCGCATTGCCCATATGAGCCATTTCCGCCAGGGCGACAAGTGGTGTGTCTACCCCATGTACGACTTTGCCCACCCCCTGGAAGACGCCTGTGAAGGGGTGACCCACTCCCTTTGCTCCCTCGAATTCGAGAACCACCGGCCCCTTTATGACTGGGTGGTGAAGGAGTGTGAAGTGGCCGCTCCGGCTCCCCGCCAGATCGAGTTCGCCCGCCTGAACCTCAACTACTGCGTGACCAGCAAACGCCGCTGCCTCTACCTTGTGAACAACGGGTATGTAGACGGCTGGGACGACCCCCGCATGGTCACCATCTCCGGCATGCGGCGCCGGGGCTTCCCGCCCGCTGCCATTCGGGAGTTCTGTGCCCGCATCGGCATCTCCAAAGCCTACTCTGTGGTGGACTTCGGCCTCCTCGAAGCCTGTGTCCGCGATGAACTCAATGAGAACGCCCCAAGAGCTATGGCAGTTCTGCGGCCCCTCAAGGTCATCATCGACAACTACCCGGAAGGGCAGACCGAAGAGATCGAAGTGGAAGTCCACCCGAAGAAACCGGAGATGGGCACCCGCAAGGTCACCTTCTCGAGAGAACTCTACATTGAACAGGACGACTTCATGATCGAGCCTGCCAAGAAATATCGGCGCTTCTACCCCGGCAACGAAGTCCGGCTGAAGGGCGCCTACTATGCCACCTGTACGTCTTATGAAACGGACGACGAAGGCAACGTCACCTGCATCCACGTCGAGTATGACCCGGAGAGCCGTGGCGGGGAGACCCCCGACGGCAGAAAGGTCAAGGGGACCATCCACTGGGTCAATGCAGCCGACTGCATTCCCGCTGAAGTCCGGCTCTATGACCGGCTCTTCAATGTGGAGAACCCGTCAGACCCCGCAGAACCCCTGGAAAACTACTTAAACCCCAATTCTCTGGAAGTCCTCCCGGACGCTCTTGTAGAAGGGGACCTTCAGGACCTGAAACCCGGTGATACCTTCCAGTTCATGAGAAAAGGCTATTACACTGTCGACAAGTACTCTACCGAAGACAAACTCATCTTCAACCGTACGGTCGACCTGAATTCCAGCTGGAAATGACCCGGCCGGTAGAAATGGAGTAATACCATGGCGCAAACATTGGAAACGAAAAAACTGTCCGGAAAAGAGAAGACCAGTTATGGCCTGGCAGCAGTGGGCAAAGACCTTTGTTACATGCTGTCCGCCAGTTATGTCCTTTACTATTTCCAGGACATTATGGGCGTGCCCGCTGCCGCCATGGGTGTGATCCTCCTGGTGGCCCGGGTCTTCGACGCCTTCAATGACCCCATCATGGGGATCATCACGGCCAAGACCAAGACCCGCTGGGGCAAGTTCCGCCCCTGGCTGTTCATCGGCACCGTCCTGAACGCCGTCATTCTGTACGTCATGTTCTCGGCGCCCCCGAGTCTGACCCCTTCGGGCATCACGGCCTACGCCGCCGTCTTCTATATCCTCTGGGGCACCACCTACACCATGATGGATATTCCCTACTGGTCCATGATCCCGGCCTTTACGGAAGGGGGCAAGGAGCGTGAGACTCTGACGACTCTGGCCCGTTCCTGTGCCGGTGTCGGCTCCGCGCTCATCACCATCGTCACTGTCATTGCCGTCCAGGCTCTGGGCGCCGGCAACGAGCGGGTCGGGTTCTCCCGGTTCGCCCTCATCATCGCCGCTGTCTTCGTCCTCTTTGAGACCATCGCGGTGCTCACCATCCGGGAAAAGTCCACGGTGGACATGAAGACGAGCTCGGTGGGCGATATGTTCAAAGCCCTCATCAAAAACGATCAGACCATGGTGGTGGTCCTGGCAATCGTCCTCGTCAACACGGCGGTGTACATCACCTCGAACCTCGTCATCTACTTCTTCAAGTACGATGTCGGCGGGGCTACCTGGTATAACGACTACACCCTGTTCAACACCTTCGGGGGCGCCATC
>JAFUZN010000130.1 GCA_017476565.1 Clostridia bacterium | reverse complement strand
GATGTCGGCCAAAAAGTGCAAAAGATCATTTTTGGCAAGCAGTCGCAGGAAATCGATATGTCGTTCCCAAAATGTGAAATATGCAGTGAACCCGGAGCGGACGGTCATGGGGCCGGCCGCAAGTATCAGCTCTGCCATTTCTGCAAATGTCGTGGCGATGTACGATGCCAGCACATCTTCTTTGCGGGAGAAATGCCGGTAATAGGTTTTCCGGTCATAACCGGCACGAGCGGACAGTTCCCGGATGGAGATCTCAGCGAAGCTTTTTTCCTGCAGGAGAGAAAGCAAGGCCTCCGTGAAGTTTTGCTCGGCTAGTGTGGCGGGTTTGCTTTTTTGTTTCAAAAGACCGTCTCCATTTCTCTGAAAATGTCCCAAAGGGTCAAATGTGGGACTTTTTTTGCGTCATTTTCAAGGACTCGTTGAGTAAATCGCACGTCTTATTATAAAGTGGGAATGAAGATGCCACAAGTGTGACATTTCAAGAACCGATGAATGGAGGAATCATATTGAAAAAGAAATCGCTATCGGTACTCCTGAGCCTTTGTCTCAGTTTGGTCTTTCTTTTTGCATTGGCGGTGCCGGCTTTTGCTGCAGAGGGATTTGCAGGTGGGAAAGGGACTGCCGGGAACCCCTGGCATATCCGGACGATTTCCCAATTGCAGGAAGTGAAAAACCATCTCGATGGGCATTTTGTTCTCGACAAAGATCTCGATCTGTCAAGCGTCCGAAACTGGGCGCCGATCGGGAGCTATGAAAACGAGTTTACCGGTACATTTGACGGGAACGATCATCAGATCACAAACCTGACGATCAAAGCTCCGCAGCTGCTTGGCGGCGGACTCTTCGGGTTCATTGCTGACGGCAGCGTGACGAACCTGAGACTCAAAAATATCTCTGTCAGCGGGGTCATGTTCGCCGGTGGTCTTGCCGGGATGGCGGAAGACAGCACGGTCGAAAACATTCGGCTGACCGGGAACAATACCCTGTCCGGCATCATGTATGTCGGTGGGGTCCTTGGCGCTGCTGAGAACATGACCGTCAAAAATGTCTCGGCGAAAGCAAAATTGAAGCTGTACGGTGTTGCGGTCATCAGCCAGGCTGCCGGTGTCGTCTGCGGTGGAGCGGAAGGCGCAGATTTTGTGAATTGCAAGGCAACCGGTGGCAGTATCCGCTTTACGGCGATGAACTGACACAGAGTTCCGGAGCAGTCGGAGGACTGGCCGGTTGTGCGACCGACGGCAAAGTCGTGAGAAACTGCTCTGCTTCGAACATCAAAATCGCCGTTTCCCAGTGCTCGATGGTGGGCGGCCTGCTCGGCCATTCCGGCAGTACTGCAGGCACAACGGACAAATCGAAACGGACGAAGATCTCAGGCTGCACTGTCAAAAACGTTACCATCAAAGCGGATGATGACTCCGACCGAATCGGAATGCTCCTTGGGTCTGGTTATTACCGCCCGTTCTTCAATAGCGAGATTTCTGAGCCGACCGCATATTATGTGACGAACTGTACTGTCAGCGGTGAAATCGAAGTGACGCCCGCAAAGGTTTCCGGTCTCTACGCAGATCGAGACCCGTTGATCGGTGCTGTTGCCGGGTTTGCCGGACGCAATTCCGCAGTTGCGTCGACCAATGCGAATGTCACTCTAAATGGTGACCGGCTGTCGACCCAGATCGGCGGCACATTGTCAACGACCCCGATGGACCAACTGTGGTGATCTCATAAAGCCAAAAGAGCTCTGCATAACTGCAGAGTTCTTTTCTTTGCCTTTCTTACAGAATCATGGTTTTCGCGATTGACATGACAGAAATAGGAATGTAATCTTAACATAAGGGTTAGCGGCAACTAACCATCTCGTCAAAAAGGAGAATCCATCAATGAAAGAAAAGAAACAAAGCGACCTTTCCATCCTGCTGGGGTATGCCGGCAGCTACAAAGGTCTGACCTTCCTGGGACTGGGGCTCTCTGCGGTCTCCATGGTTCTCGGCATGCTGCCGTACATCTGCATCTGGCTCGTGTTGCGGGACCTCATCGCAGTCGCTCCCGACTGGGCGCAGGCGGAGGGCATCGACCGCTATGGGTGGCTGGCGTTCCTCTTTGCCTTTGCGGGCATCCTGGTCTATTTCGCCGCGCTGATGTGCACCCATCTCGCTGCCTTCCGGACGGCCTCTAACATTCGGAAACAGGGGATGGCGCACCTCATGAAGACGCCTCTCGGTTATTTCGACTCCAATGCATCCGGGCTTATCCGGAACCGTCTCGACGGCGCGGCGTCCGAAACAGAGACGCTTCTGGCCCACAACCTCGCGGACATCGTCGGCACCATCGCCATGTTCCTGGCAACGCTGGTCTTCCTGTTCCTGTTCGACTGGCGCATGGGAGCTGCCTGTCTTCTGGCGGCAGTCGTCTCGGTCCTGGCCATGTTCTCCATGATGGGCGGGAAAAACGCCGAACTCATGAAGGAATACCAGGCGGCGCAGGACGTCATGAGCAAGGCGGGCACGGAATATGTCCGGGGCATCCCGGTCGTTAAGGTGTTCCAGCAGACGGTCTACTCCTTCAGGGCCTTCAAGGAGTCCATCGAGGACTACAGCGCCAAAGCGGAATACTACCAGGACGGTGTCTGCCGTGTACCTCAGTCCGTCAACCTGACCTTCACGGAAGGGGCTTTCCTGTTCCTGGTGCCGGCGGCCCTGCTGCTGGCACCAGGCGCTCTCCGTTCCGGAGACTTTGCCGGCTTTGTGACTTACTTCGCTTTTTACGCAGTCTTCTCCGCGATCATCTCGACGGCCCTTGCCAAGATCATGTTCGCCGCCAGCGGCATGATGCTGGCCAGTACGGCTCTCGGCCGCATCCGGGCAGTCATGGCGGCTCCGGTGCTCCAGGTCACGGACACACCGGAAGTTCCAAAGGACAACGGTGTTACCTTCCGCGATGTGAGCTTCACCTATGACGGCGCCGAACTCCCGGCTCTCGACCACGTCTCCTTCACGGTCGGACCTGGACAGACAGTGGCGCTGGTGGGCCCCTCCGGCGGAGGGAAGACCACGGCGGCGAGCCTCATCCCGCGCTTTTGGGACGTGAGCGAAGGCGCAGTGGAAGTCGGCGGCGTCGACGTTCGGAACACCGACCCCCACGTGCTGATGGACCAGGTGGCTTTTGTCTTCCAGAACGACCACCTGTTCAAGGCTTCCATTCTGGACAATGTACGTGCCGCCCGGCCGGATGCCTCCCGGGAGGAGGCAGAGGCGGCTCTGGCGGCCGCCCAGTGCGGAGACATCCTCGAAAAACTGCCGGAGGGCATCGATACGGTCATCGGTACAGAAGGGACCTACCTCTCCGGCGGAGAACAGCAGAGAGTGGCCCTGGCAAGAGCTATCCTGAAAGATGCCCCCATTGTGGTCCTCGATGAAGCGACTGCCTTTGCCGACCCGGAAAACGAGGCTCTCATCCAGAAAGCCTTTGCCGCACTGACCGAAGGCCGCACGGTCATCATGATCGCCCACCGGCTCTCCACCGTCATTGGGGCGGACAAGGTCATTGTCCTTTCGGATGGGCGTGTCGTCGAAGAAGGCACCCATGAAGAACTGGCCCGTGCAGGAGGCCTTTACTCCCGCATGTGGGCAGACTACAACCAGGCCGTCACCTGGCGGATCGCGAAGGAAGAGGAGGTGTGACCATGTTCGGAAAAGAATTCCAGCGGAAATACGCCCTGTCCGATCAGGGGGTCAAAAACGCAAAGGCCGGCACCTTCTGGACCGTCATCGTCAACCTGGTCGTTATGGCGGGCATGGGCATCCTCTACCTGCTCATGGGACGCTATATGGACACACTGCTGAATGGAGCCGCCCTGCCAAAACTCTGGGTGTTCCTGCTGATGGCGCTGCTCTTCCTCGTACTGTCCTTCGTCACCCACATGCAGCAGTATCGGGCGACCTACGGGCTGGTCTACCGTGAAGTGAAGGCGGTACGCATCGGCCTTGCTGAGCAGCTGCGCAAACTGCCCCTCGGATACTTCGGAAAACGGGACCTCGCCGACCTCACGGAGACCCTCATGGGCGATGTGAACCGACTGGAACATGTCTGGTCCCACTGCCTCGGCTACCTTTACGGTTCCTATATCTCCACCGCGCTCATCGCCATCGGCCTCTTCGTCATGAACTGGAAACTGGCGCTGGCGTGCCTCTGGGGCGTCCCCGTCGCCTTTGCTCTTCTGTTCGGCAGCCGGAACCTGGCGAAGAGGAGCTCAGAAGTTATGAAGAAGGCCGGTCTCCAGGTGTCGGACGGCATCCAGGAGACTCTTGAAAATATCCGGGAAGTCAAGGCAACGAATCAGGAAGAACGTTTCCTTCAGGACTTGAACGACAAAATCGATCGGCATGAGAAGACCATGATCCGAGGGGAACTGTCCAACGGCATCTTCGTCAATGCGGCCAGCGTCATCATGCGCCTCGGCGTCGCCACGACCATCCTGGTCGGGACGGGGCTCATTCTCTCGGGACAGATCGACTTCATGCTGCTCTTCCTGTTCCTGCTCGTCATCACCCGGGTCTATGCCCCCTTCGACCAGGCCCTGGCGCTCATTGCGGAGATGTTCCTCTCCCAGGTGTCGGCAAACCGCCTGATGGAAGTGTACGATGCCGGGACGGCAGAAGGGGCGGACGCCTTTGCCACCAACGGCCACGACATCGTTTTCGACCATGTGGGGTTCGCCTACGATGAAAAACAGGTCCTCCGCGATGTGAGTTTCACCGCAAAGGAAGGGGCGGTCACGGCGCTGGTCGGGCCCTCCGGCTCCGGCAAAAGCACCTGCGCCCGTCTTGCGGCCCGACTCTGGGACGTGTCCGAGGGAAGCATCCGTGTGGGTGGCGTCGACATCGGGACCATCGACCCGGAAGTCCTGCTCACCGACTATTCCATGGTGTTCCAGGACGTGGTCCTGTTCGATGACACCGTCATGGAAAACATCCGCCTC
>JAFUZN010000129.1 GCA_017476565.1 Clostridia bacterium | reverse complement strand
GTTCACACAGATGCCATAGATGGTGAAGGGCGCAATGATGTTCATGGCCACTTTGTCCTTGCGGAACCCGGTGGGCATGATCTCCTTATAGGTCTTGGCCACCGTATTGAAGGCGAAGTCGTTCAGGAGAAGACCTTTGGGTTTGCCGGTGGTGCCGCCCGTATGGGCGAGGACGGCCGGGGCCTTCGGGTCCTTCTTATAGGTGACTTCCGGCTGGCCGGCGGCGCCCTTCAGGAACTGTCCCCAGGACTCACACAGGGGGTCGGTCTTCCAGGCGTTGTCCGGCTTCTCTTCCAGCCGGGTCTCGAAGAAGGGCTTGATATAGAAGGGCAGGTCATGCTTCAGGTCGCAGACCACCAGCTTTTCCACCGTGTCGGAAGCTCTTGCCGCCGGCAGGGCTGTCTTCGTGAACACATCGAGGACAAAGGCCACTTTGCCTCCCGCCTCATTGAAGAAGCCCGTGAGGTCTTCTTCACTGGAGAGGACGTTGAGGTTCGTGGAGATGGCCCCGACTTTGTTGATGGCATAAAAGAGCACCGCAGAGGGAACGCAGGAGACGGCGACGATGGGAACTACATCGCCGGGCTTGACGCCGGCCGCCACCAGGGCTTTGGCCGCTTCGTCGATGCGCTTCAGGAACTCTTTGAAGGTGAAGGTGTTGCCGAAGTAGTTGAGGGCCGGGTAGTTGAGGTTTTCCTCATTGCAGGCCTTCATGTATTCGTAGAGGGTCCCTTCCGGGAACCGGAAGTCCAGGGACTCCGGCATTTTTGTGGCAAAGTAGTCCATCCAGGGACGGTCTTTGGAGGGGTAGCCGGTGCTGTCCCGGCGGACGACTTCGGTGCCGCCGAACTGCTCCATTTGAGGCGTCTTCTTCGCCCGGGCATTGACGCCCGTGACGTTGATGTCCGCCGAAAGGATCTCATTGTCATAGACCTCTTCCCCGTAAGAGCGGCAGAGTTCCGCAATGGTCTCCTTCGGGAGTCCGATGTCCAGAGACAGTTTCGTCTCGTTGGTGGACTTGTCATAGATGAGTGCCGCCCGGGTGTTGACGAGGGGGCCGAGCCGGTTCGCCGACTCCTCCAGCTCCTGCAGGTCATAGTACCGGCGTCCGAGATGGCCTTCCGTCATGACGGTGCGACCGCTCTCTTCCAGGTAGTCGAGGGTGCCGTCGGGCATGACTCGGGCAACTCGGCCGGTGTCCTTGCCGTCCTGCATCAGCCGGCCCCAGGCCCCGAAGGGCTTCCGCTCCCCGTCTTTGTCGAGGATGAGGGGCGCGCCCTCTGCCGGGAACAGGTCCTCCGGCAGGTGGCGTTTCAGGCAGCGGGTAGAGGGTTCCGTCATCATGGCGACGAGGACCGCTTCATAGGCCCGCAGGAACTGCCGGAGCAGCCCTTCTTCGAACCGGTTCTCCCAGAACCGGAGTTCCACCGCATAGGCGTTTTCTTTCTCGATGACCATCATGTGGAAGGGCAGAGCGTCCAGCTGGGTGAAGAACACTTTGGCCGGTTTCCCTGCCAGAGTCTTCCGGGAGAAGAGGTCTCCCTGGAACTGGAAGAACATTTCTCCGTGCCGGGGCACCGAGATGGGAATGTCCATCGTGTCCATGACCTGGCGCCCGGTGCGCTGCAGGTAGGACCGGGTGGTCTCATGGGGAATGAAACTGTTGCGGACAAAGTACTGCCGGAAGAGGGGCCCCGCAATGTGCCGCCACCGGGCGTCGGTGCGGCCGTGGAAAATGCTGGTGGCATAAAAATCCTGTTCATCGCCGTAAAGGCCCACCACATAGTTGAAGGCCGTGAGGAACAGAACGTTCTCAGAGACGCCGTTGCCGGCCACAAAGTCTTTGACCGCACTTTTGCCGAGGACCTGCAGGTCTTCGTGGATCGCGTTCATGACCGGTTTCTCCACCGAAGTGGGGTGCCGACGGGTCAAAATGTTGCGGCGGAACTTCACGCGCTTCAGCAGTTCGGAATAGTATTCCGTGGTCCGCTCCCGGGCACCGTTCTCGTCTTCCCGCAGGTCGTCGAGGGCGTAGTCGTAAAAGGTGTACTGCTCTTTCTGCAGAGGTTCGCCCCGGTATGCCCGGTCAATGTCTTCAAAGAGCAGGGCGATGGTCACCCCGTCCCCGGCAATGTGGGCAATATCGAAGGCAAGGAACTTCTCGTCTTCCACCTCATAGAGGGCAATGTGGAAGAGGTCGTCGTCTCCGGCAAAGGAGAAGGGGCGGGTCAGAGTCTTTTTCTCTTCCTCCCACTCCTCTTTGGTGAGGGTCTTCAGGGGCAGGTCGATGTGCCGGCTGTCGTCCCGCCACATGGCGAGGACACCGGTCTGGTCCGGCTTGATGGTCCCCTTCAGGAGAGGATGGGCATCTAAGGTCGCCTCAATGGCACGCTTTAACAGCGGAAGGTCCACCGATGGGTCTAATTCATAGTGGAAGGGCAGGTTGCCCGTGGTGTGGCCCCGGATGATGTACCCGAAGTATTTCTGCATGTTGGTGAGGGGGTAAGTCTCCTGCACCGGGTGAGCGTAGACGGTCGAGTCCTCCTGAGTGAGAAGGTCCGCAATGGCCGCCACTGTCTTATATTTCAGAAGGTCACTGAGGGCCAGGGTCTTCCCGGTCTTCGTCTCCAGTTCTTCGAGGAAGAGGACAGCACCGAGGGAGTCGAGTCCCTTCGAGAAGAGGTTGTCTTCCGGGTGCAGGTCTTCTGTGCCGAGGATCGTCGCAAAGAGGGAGAGCAGCGTCTGTTCCAGATTGCCGGCAGGGTCCGAGGGCCCTTCGCTCCCTTTTTTGGGCGCCGTCAAAGGCCCGTTTTCCCGAACGATCTTGTTCGAAGCGGTTCGGGGGAAGGGTTTCTCCCGAAGGAGGACTTCCGTCAGCTGGGAATACTGAGGCAGCTTCCGGTTCTTCTGCTCCACGATATCCCGGATGGCACTGAGGACATCGGTGACCCCGCTCTTTTCTGCCACCTCTTCGTTCGGGAATACCTCACAGACAAGGTGGTCATTTTTCTCCCGGACGACGATCTCTTTGATGAGAAGGTCTCCGTCAAAAAGGTTTTCAATGGGCTCCGGCGCAATGTTTTCGCCGTTGCTCAGAATAATCAGGTTTTTCTTTCGGCCGATGAGGTAGACATACCCGTCTTCGTCGATGCGGCACAGGTCACCGGTGCGCAGCCAGCCGTCCTCCGTAATGGCCTCGGCCGTCCGGTCCGGGTCCCGGTAGTACCCCATCATGACAGAGGGGCCCCGGACCTGGAGTTCCTCCTCCACAAGGCGCGCCTCCATGCCCCGGACCAGGAACCCGACCGATTCCTTTTTGTCCGGCTCGTTGAGGTAGGGCACAGCGATCTTCGGGCTCGTCTCCGTCATACCGTAGCCCTGCATGCAGGTGAGACCGAAGGCCTCGATACCGTCCTTCAGTTCCGGCGACATATACCCGCCGCCGCAGATGATACGGACCATGTTCGGACCCACGACGGAGACGCGAATGTCGTCGGTGGACCAGTCCGGGTGCTGCTTTTTCGTCATGACGAGTCGGTTGCGGATCGCCTTCAGCATCATGGGCACCACCCGCATGCTGTGGGGGCCGAATACCTGCATGGCATGGAAGAGCTTTCGGACATCGTGGCAGACCGCCACCGTGTAGCCGTAACGCATGGGGACCAGCAGATCCATATTGATACAGAATGCGTGGTTGATGGGCAGGACGGAGAGGAGGGTCTCCTCGTAGGCCCGGTAGGCAATGTCGTGGTTATAGACATTGTCGATGAGGCTCC
>JAFUZN010000128.1 GCA_017476565.1 Clostridia bacterium | reverse complement strand
TTTTCTGGAAGAGAGGTTTTTATGAAACAGATTTTAGATTACATGCCTCTGGACATCGTTCCTCATCCGGATGGGTTTGTCATCATCGAACCGGACAAAAAGGACGATGACGGACGGCTCCGCATCTCCTTCTGGTTCTACAACCTGAAGACTATGGTGGTCCAGAAGGTCAAAAAGAACTTCTATACCGAGTGCAAATTCGGTCCGGCCCACGAGACCATCACAAAGCAGATCAACGACTACATCTCCTGTGCGGTCTGTGAGTCCCCGAGAGACTACATCAATGTGGTCTTCCCCACCGGTGAGATCGGCATCTTCGACATCGGCGGCACCCTCATCTGGACCGGCGACCTTCTGTACCACGACTGTGCCCTGCGCAGCTGTGCTCCGGACGGCAAGAACATTTGGTGCGCGGTTCCCGACCAGAACGCCATTGTCCGCTACTCCACGAAACTGGAGCGCGTCGACTTTCGCATCGGTGGCGTCGATACCCTGGCCTTCGGCAGACCCATGTCCGTCTCCCGCTACGGCGACGACCTCTACGTCTGCTGCAAGACCTCCAACAACATCAAAAAGATCTCTCTGAAGAACTACGTCTCCGAAGACTATAAAAAGTTCGAAGAAGGCGTCCTGCGCTACCTGCGGGTAGGCGACAGCGAGATCGTCGTACTGAACTCCGGCATCTACCTGCTGGACGATTAAAAGGAAGACAGTATGTTTGACATGAAGCGGGCTCCCCAATGGGAGCCCTTTCTGAATGACCCTGAGGTCGTGGACATTCTCACGCACATCGCGGATACCATTGACCCCGCCGTCACCGGAAAAGAGTATTACCCCGCCCCCGAGCACGTCCTGCGCTTTCTCCGAATGGAGACCCCGGTAAAGTACTGTATTGTGGGCATGGACCCCTACCCCTCCTTCAACGAGCGGGACGGCATCCCCATTGCCACCGGACGCAGCTTTGAAGTCTCCGAGCTCTACGGACAGGGCTGGGACTATAAAATCCGCCAGGCATCTCTTCGGAATATGCTGAAGGCGATTTATTACAATGAGACCGGAACGAACCCGGAGCTCTCGGTGGTCCGGGAGAAGATCGCCTCCGGCGAGTTCGACATCCTCCCTCCCACTGACTGGTTCAATAATATGGAAGCCCAGGGAGTCCTGTTCCTGAACTCCACCCTGACTGTGGAAGCCGGCAAACCCGGGGCCCATCAAAAACTGTGGGAGCCCTTTCGGGCAAAACTGATCCCCTTCCTCGAAGACATGGGCTGCACCTTCATGCTCTGGGGCAACAACGCCCAGACCGAAGTGCCCGCCTACCTCTCCGAGAAAGCGAAGACCGCTCAGGTCCTGACCGCTCCCCACCCCCGCATGGCCGAATTCGTCCGGGAGAACACCTTCCGGGAAGCGAAGGATATTAACTGGCTAGGAGAGAGCTCCGATAAAAAGCTTTCGTCTTCTCCTTGCCAATCCATGCCCCCGCACGCCTGAAAAACATCGCGCTGCTCCCCCCAGCGTCGAATCCGAAACTTTTTATCGAGTAATACGCAAAAACAGCCCCGCGGAGCGGGGCTGTTTTTTTGCTGTTAAATGAGGAACTGTGCGAGGAGTCGGACTTCGCCCATAGCTTTCAGGCGGCCTTTCCAGTCGAGGGGTTCCATGGGGACGGGAATGCAGTCCACGTCGAGGTCCTGAGCTTCCAGCTCGGGAATGGTATACGGACCATCGCGGAAGGCGTCGTAAGTGACGTCCGTGGGTTTGCCGATGGCGGCACGGGCCACTTTGATGCAGTACTTCCGAACGGCGCCGATGCCGATCCAGGGAAGCCAGACGAGGTCGGCCTGTCCGGGCAGAGTGGGCATCATGGAGACGGCCATACGGACGGCCAGGTTGTTGACTTCGCCCCAGCCGCGGATGAAGAAGAACGGATGGGTCGCGGCCTCTTTCGCAGGAGCGGAGTTCTCCCCTACGACGACCGTCATGCCGGGCAGGGCCTTCAGTTCTTCCAGGCTGTAGGCATGTCCGTCATCGGAGAGCCAGTATTTCTTTCCGTTGTACTCAGCCCCTTCACCCACGATGACATTCAGGTGGCGAAGCTTCGTCAGCGGGTAAGTGTAAGATGCATAGAAGACTTCGAAGCAGGTACCGAGGGAGGAAGGTGTGCCGCCCCGGTCGAACTGTTCCATCGCATAGACATCTTCAAAGGGGATGCCGTCCAGTTTGGTCAGTTTCGGCACATGGGGATTCGTATAGCCGACGAACTCTTTGACGCCGGGCCAGTGTTTCTTGAAACGCTCGGACAGAAGGGTCGGTTCCGACTGACGGAAGGGAACGATGCGCTTCTCACCGATGATTTCGACGTTCGGGTCATTGAAGCCTTTCTTATCCGCTTCCTGGAGCAGCTTGCTCTCTTTCGGGTCGAAGCCCATGAGTTCGGTAGTGACCCGGTCGACCTCTACGGCGTTGGTACCGCAGATGATGCGATCGAAGAGAACGGGGTCATTGGGGCCGGGGGTGTTGCCCTCTCCGCCGATGATCCCGTCGATGACGGTGAGGTCCGGCTTGAAGGCATACATGATGTCGGTCAGCTTCGTATCGATCTCATAGGTGTGGTTCCGGGCACGCATGTTTACGGAGTAGGTACCCATGGAGTTTTTGAAGCCGAGGGTGACGCCGGTATAAATGTTGCACTTGGTCTTCGGATGAGAGACATAGAGCCGCTCGCCCCGGACCACTTCACCGACGATGTCGGGGAAATAGACTTCTCTGCCGACTTCGGCTTTCGGGCAGAAATACCGCTCCGTGGGGCGCTCTTCAAAGGCCATGAAACGGGCACCGTATTTCTTCGCGATCTTCAGATAACCGGCCATTTTGGCATAGGTCCAGGTCACAAGACCGGAGCCTTCACCGATGACGATGTCATCACAGAGTTCGGAAAGAACTTCCATAGTCGCATCGAAGACCCGGGGGTCGGTGGTCTGAGGAATATCGTAGTCGTACCGATAGGAGGATTTCGGAGTGACGAAAACCAGATTCGGTTTGATGAGGATCTTCTGACCCTTGAATTTCGCTTTCCAGCCGGTGGATGCATCCAGCTTGTCGAGGGCGCTGCGGACAGTAGCTTTGATGGCCTTAACGTCTGCTCTGGCCTCGTATTCCGGGGTGCCGTAGTTATAAGGCAGCATGACATAGTTGTGAGTATAGTTCAGCTTCGGTGCCTCTTCGATGACAACGGCGTTATGATCGTATTTGATTCCCATTACGTCTCCTCCTTAGTCATGACGGATGACGACGTCGTCGGGACGACGAATGAAGTCATCATCGGTGTAAATGTCTCTCTTCATCTCTCTGCGAAGAGGCAGCCACCACAGGAAGCCGAAGCACAGGCAGCTGGCGACGGTCTCGGTGACCTTTTTACCGTATTCGGCACCGGTCTTGAGACCAATGACCAGAAGCTCGCAGAAATGGAGACAGAACAGGAAAAGGGCACAAAACGGATTCTTTTTGATGATCATGAGAAGGGTGCTTCCGATCCAGAGAAGGATGCAGCCCAGATAAGATAATACAGCGATCATGGTTCTTGTTTCTCCTTTCTTATTTCTCCAAACCGTTCTCGGTTCTCCAGCGCAGCGGGACCCACCAGGTGAACCCGAAGGTCATGCACATTGCCAGAGAATAGAGGAACTTTTCTCCACCCTCTCTACCGACTTTGAGGCCGATGGTGACGGTCTCGAAGGCATGGAGTGTGAGAATGCCCAGGACGATCCAGGGGAAGCCGAAGGGAGAAGCGATAGCGCCAAGACTCCAAAGGACGATCACCAGGAAATAGTCCAGCTTTTCGATTTTGGTCAGGAAGGAGAACACAAAATCTCTCAACTTTTTCATAGAATACCACCTTCTGATTACAAATTTACAAGCATTTTCCCATACTTGTATAGTTTACGAGTCTATTATAGCGATTTCCACCAAAAACCTCAACCGTTATAATCATTTTTCAGATCATTTAACTTGTTTTCTTTTGAACGATTTGTACAAGTGCGCATAAGACAAAAAACACCCCGAGCCAAAGCCCGAGGTGTCCGAAAAGTCGAATCACTTCAGTATATCGCAGAGGGGCTTCCCGGTCTCCTCTGCCAGTTTTTTTGCACTTTCGTATTCAATAGTGGTCTTTTCAATGTCCTCATAGGTCAGGCGTTTCCCGTCGACGGGGCCGTAAGGGGTTTCCACCGTGACCTCTTTCCGGTCCATGATGACCCGTTCCTGCAGGGAGACCCGCATGCCTATCGCAGAAGTCTCCCGGAAAATAATGCGAATGCACTCTTCCTTTTCGGCTTCCTTGCACATGACCGACAGAGCATAGGCCGGTCTCCCCTTTTTCATGAAGATCGGCGTGTACCAGACATCTTTTGCTCCGGCGGCAAAGAGCAGGTCCATACAGTAGGCGAGTTTTTCTCCGGTGCAGTCATCGAGGTTAGTCTCCAGCACATAGATCTCATCTCTCACTGAGCTGCCCCCTTTACCGTCTGGCGATTGATCTTGGCGGCCATGAAGCCGGCCCCAAACCCGTTATCGATGTTCACGACCGCTGTCCCCGCCGCGCAGGAATTCAGCATGGCAAGCAAAGCGGAGAGTCCGCCGAAGTTGGCGCCGTAACCAACGCTGGTGGGACAGGCCACCACAGGAGCGCTGACAAGGCCCCCGATGACACTGGCAAGGGCGCCTTCCATGCCGGCTACCGCCACAATGGCATTGGCTTTTCGAATCTCTTCGACCTGGTCGAGGAGTCGGTGCAGGCCAGCGACGCCGACGTCATAGTAGCGATGGACCTCTGCCCCGCACATCCACGCGGTGAGGGCCGCCTCTTCTGCCACCGGGATATCGGTGGTACCGGCGGTACAGACCGCCACATTCCCGATCTGTTCCTTCGGCTGCCCTACCGTGATGATACGGGCGTTTTCATGATATTCGGCACCGGGAAGAATGGCTTTTACCGCCTGAAACTGGGCGTCACTGGCCCGGGTACCGAGGCAAAGTCCGCTGCGGTTGAAAATGGACTGCATGATCTGAGCGACCTGCGCCTCCGTTTTCCGCTCACAGAAGACCACTTCCGGAAACCCGCTACGAGCCTCCCGCAGGTGGTCGACTTTGGCAAAGGACAGGTCCTCGTAGAGTTTTGATTCGTTCTTATCCATTCCGTTCACCCGATTTCTGATTCTTCGATGCACTGAGAGTCCAGCACATCGTACATGCGGAAAAACTCCCGAAGGTCTCGAAGGATCTTGTGGACGCCTCCCGGCGTATTGCTTTCAATATTGAGGGGCATGACCGGGTCATGGACCGAAAGCCTTAAAAGGAACCATCCGTCCACTTCCGG
The DNA here is from genome assembly GCA_017476565.1 of Clostridia bacterium. Taxonomy (GTDB): domain Bacteria; phylum Bacillota; class Clostridia; order Oscillospirales; family Acutalibacteraceae; genus RUG420. The sequence continues at coordinate 1,469 of JAFUZN010000128.1, read as the reverse complement.
CTTGGAAGCCCGGACCCCTTCTGCGTTGTCCGGAGCCACGACGTAATCGTCTGCTTCCTGCATCATCGCCGTCAGTTCCTCGATGACCGAGAGCCCCACTTCCCGGAAGTTATCCGGTAAGATCTTCATCAGGTATTCGGCTTCTTCCACCGGTTCCTGCAGGTTCGCGATGAGGTCTCCGAGGGTCCGCCCTTCCCGTTTGAGCTGGGCCGCCTTGATGATGATCTTGGTGGCAAGGTAGGCCCCGTCATCGAGGTAATAGTTCTCTCTCATGGCAGCGTGCCCGGAGGTCTCAATGGCAAGGGGGGCATTGGTATGCTCTTCCAGGTTGAGCCGCTTTGCCTCATTGATGACATTGCGGTAACCCCGTTTGAACCGGCAGTGGACCCCGCCCAGTTCTTCTTCAATAAAGGTCTTAAGCCCGGAAGACGTCACCGAGTCGGTGACAATGGTGCCGCCCTCGTTCCCTTCCAGAGCGATGACGGAAGCCAGGGCGATGAGCGCATTGCGATTGATCTCTCGGCCCTCTTCATCGACACAGGCGGAACGGTCGACATCGGTATCGAAGATGATGCCAAGGTCACAGCTGTTTCTTTTGACCGATTCGGAAATGGCCTCCATAGCGCTCTTGTCCTCGGGGTTCGGTACATGGTTCGGAAACATGCCGTCCGGTTCCAAAAACTGGCTCCCGGTGATATCAGCCCCCAGGGGTTCGAGTACTTTGGTGGCGTAGAACCCACCGGCTCCGTTCCCGGCGTCTACGGCGATCCTGAAGTCCCGCAGAGGTCTTGCGTAGTCGTCCGCATTGACGGCTTCACAGATCATATTTCGGAGCTGCTCTGCATAGTGGTTCATATAGGGAGTCTCCGAAACCGTTCCGGGAACCGGAGCGGGTTCCTTCGGAGTGTTTTCGGCAAAAGTCAGGATGTCAGCGACATCGCTCCCCTCGATGCCGCCCTGCTTCGTGAAGAACTTGAAGCCGTTGCGGTTGAAGGGGTGATGACTGGCTGTGATCTCCACGGCGGCATCACATTCGAAGTTCACGGTCGTCATGAACATGGCGGGAGTGGACGAGAGCCCACAGGATTTGACATTCACCCCGGCCAGGGTCAGCCCCCGGATGAGAGCCGCCGTCAAACGGTCGGCAGAAATGCGGGAGTCGTGCCCCACGGCCACAGTAAAAGAGGTGCCATGGGAGGGCGACGTTCGCTCCTCCAGCCAGCAGGCAAACCCGTAGCCGATGTTCTCGGCCACCTCATCGGTCAGCTGAACGGTCTGTCCGGGTACGCCCTCTGCCGCAATGCCTCGAATATCGGAGCCGCTTTTCAGTACCTGATAGGTCAGTTCTAACATGTTGTTTGTCCTCACTTATTTTTGGCTGGATTCTAGTTCCAGAAAATCGTTCACTTTCGCAAAACCCAGGTGTTCGTAAAACACCCGTTTTTCGGGTCTGCAGCACAGGAATACCC
>JAFUZN010000127.1 GCA_017476565.1 Clostridia bacterium | reverse complement strand
TTTGTTCAGGGTCTTCGAAGAGACGTACATCGCCTTTTCGGCCCCTTCCTTCATGCACTGCTCGAGGTAGGCGCGGTCGGAGGAGACCCGTTTGAACTCACTCTGGAGCGGTTCGAGGGATGCGATGACCGCATCGGCCACGGCGTTTTTGAAGTCCCCATAGCCCTTGCCGGCGAACTCCGCTTCGATCTGCTCGTTGGAAAGCCCGGTGATGCAGGAGTAAATGGACATGAGGTTGTTGACCCCGTCCTTGCCCTCTGCATAGCGGACCACGGCTTCCGAGTCGGTGACGGCGGAGCGGATCTTCTTTGCGATGACGTTCGGCTCATCGAACACGGAGACATAGGACTTCGGGTTCGGGTCAGACTTACTCATCTTCTTCGTCGGGTCCTGCAGGCTCATGATGCGGGCCCCGGTGTCTCGGATGAGGGGTTCGGGAACGGTGAATACATCGCCGTAGAGGCCGTTGAACCGGTTGGCGATGTCCCGGGTGATCTCCAGATGCTGTTTCTGGTCAGCCCCTACCGGCACGTAGTTAGCCTGGTAGAGGAGAATGTCCCCTGCCATGAGGGCCGGGTAGGAAAACAGACCGACATTGACGTTGTCCGCGTGCTGCTTCGACTTGTCTTTGAACTGAGTCATCCGGCTCATTTCCCCGAACTGGGTATAACAGTCGAGGATCCACCCCATTTGGGCGTGGGTCGGGACCTGGCTCTGCACGAAAATGATGTTCTTTTCGGGCTTCAAGTCTAATGCCAGGAGCAGGGCATACATGTCTGCGACCTGCTTTTTGAACTTCTGAGGGTCCTGGCGGACCGTGATGGCGTGCAGGTCAGCGACGCCGAAGGCGCATTCGAATTCGTCCGCAATGTCGCTCCAGTTTTTGAGCGCACCCAGGTAGTTGCCAAGGGTCGGGACCCCGCTGGGCTGGATGAGGCTCAAAACACGTTTCTGTTGTTCCATAGTACTGTTCTCTCTATTCTTCAAAGGATTATTTGGCGTTTTCCGCCGCCAGTTCTGCTGCCGCTTCTCCAAGGAGTTTCATCCCCTTGACGATGTCTTCGTCCGTGGGAGTGGAGAAGTTCAGGCGGATGTACTGGGTCGAGCCGTTCTCGTCGGCCAGGAATGCCGTCCCGGGGACCACAGCCACTTTCTTTTCGACGGCCTTTTTACAAAAGTCCAGCATGGGCAGGTCTTCCCGCAGCTTGCACCAGACGAAGAGACCGCCCTCCGGCCGGATGTACTCGACATACTCGCCGAGCTCCGAGTCGATGAGGTCACACATGAGGTTCAGCTTTTTCCGGTAAATGTCCTGCATTTTCGCGATGTGCGCTTTCAGGTCATACTCTTTCAGCCAGTGGTAGACGAGCAGCTGGGACAGCATGACGTTGTGGACGTCTTCCGTCTGCTTGCCGACCGTCATTTTGGCGAGGACCTGCTGGGGTCCTAACGCATAGCCCACCCGAATGCCGGGTGCAATGACCTTCGAGAAGGTACCGGCGTAGATGACCCGGCCTTCGGTGTCGAGGTTCTTGATGGCGGGGACGTTCTCCCCGGCCACCCGCAGGTCTCCGTAGGGGTTGTCTTCCAGGATGATGATGTCATATTTGCAGGCAAGGTCGTAAATCGCCTTGCGCTTTTCATGAGAAAGGGTATACCCCGAAGGGTTCTGGAAGTTCGTGATGGTGTAAAAGACGCGGATCTTCGGGTCCGCTTTCAGGGCATTTTCGAGTTCTTCCAGGTTCACCCCGTCCGGTTCCAGCGTCACTCCGGTGAGTTTGACCCCGTGGGAACGGAAGGCGTTGAGGGACCCAATGAAGGAGGGGTCTTCCACCAGGACGGTATCCCCTTCGTTGCAGAGGACTTTCGTCGTCAGTTCCATGACCTGGGTGGCACCGCTGGTGACGATGAGGGCGTCGTTGTCAGAACCGATGCCGAGGCGTTCCCTGACGCTGGTTTTCAGCAGGTCGACGAGGGGGCCGTACCCTTCCGTCACGCCGTACTGGAGGGCGAGGATCGGCTCCTCTTCCAGAACTTTCGTCATAATAGCGCGGATATCTTCCACCGGGAAAGCCTCCGGAGCAGGGTTGCCTGCCGCAAAGGAAATGACTTCCGGGTCAGAGGTGGACTTCAGGATCTCACGGACCGCGCTGGGCTTGAGGTTAGCGATTTTATCGGAAAACTTGTATTCCATTCGGAACTTCCTTTCCAGTTGTTATTGACTTAAATGAAGAGGACGTCAAAGAGCATCCACATAGTGATCTCCATGGCGATGTACAGGTTTCGGACATCGTTGCCGGTGCCGGCCACCACCATGGCAGCATGCATGAGCCGGACCGTCTTCGAATACTTCGGGACGATGCCCTTGTACATCTCTTCCTTGGAGAGGTAGTTGTCGACATCGATGATGTCGGCGGCCACGTTTTCGATCTCTCCCGGCAGCATGGCGGCAAGGCCCAGCATGGGGATCTGGTACTCTTTGCCGTACTTGCGTCCCTTCGCTTTGAGGAGCTCATAGAGTTTATCGAAGCGGTCGCACTTCTCTTCCGGGTCTCCGTCGGCCAGAGCCAGGACCCGGGTCAGGGACTGCAGGCTCTTTCCGTCGAGCTGGTAAGCGGTCAGCCGCTGAGCACAGGCCTTGGCGTCCGCCGTCACGTCCTGCTTCTCCTTCCCGGAACGGGCCAGTATGAGAGAAAAGAGGATGTCCCCGCCGGAAGTGAGGATGCGGTGTTTCTTCTTCAACGCATTGTAGATGTCTGCCGCGCTGCGGGCGATCTCCTCCCACTTGCTCTGGTCCTCTTCTTCGTTGAGGACGATGGCCGCCAGAGCCACATAGTCCGGGACCGGCGGGAAATAACGCCGGACCAGGTCCCGGGCGTCCTTCAGACGATCGTACATCGCCTCCGGGTCTTCACTCATGGAGAGCAGGGAGATGATGAGGAGCGCTGACGTTCCGGAAAAGTCGGAGAACAGCCCCGCCTTTTTGATGAGGATCCGCTCACACTTTTTGAGCTTTTTGAGGTCGGGCTCCACCCCCGATTCCACGAACAGCTCCGCACAGATGGGGTAGACATACATGCTGAGCAGAGGCTGGACTTTTGAAATGGTTTTCTGGGCAGAGACGAACTGTTCGGAAAGGCGTTCCAGGGACTCTTTCATGACTCGTTCTCCTTTCGCTCTTCGAGACTCCGGGGCGGTCGGTTGGAAAGTTCCGCCTGTCGGGACGCCAGCAGGGATACCTTTTCGGCAACCCAGCGGGCAAACTCTTCGGGAGGAATGGGTTTCTCCTGGGACAGCCAGAGGACGAAGTAGTCGAAGCACATGTTCGAAATGTGGGAAATATAGAAATGAAACAGCTGATCGCTGTCGAGCAATTCTTTGAAATCTCGGGTGACAATAGGATAGACCTGCTCAATACAGTAGCTCCGAAAACTGTGTTTGCCCTTGTAGAGAAATGCGTAAAGGTAAAAACGACGGTCCTTCGAAAGCCCCTTGCAGAGTTCCGGGAAATAATCCCAGACGGTCCAGTCTT
>JAFUZN010000126.1 GCA_017476565.1 Clostridia bacterium | reverse complement strand
GGCGACTTCGTCGGCTACATCTACCTCGGTGTCGGCAACGAGTACAACACCAGCGGTCTTACAACCACCCGTGCTACTACCAGTTTCTGGAATCGGTTCCGTCCGACCACGACTACCACGACCCGCACCACGACTACGACAACCCGGTATCAGTCCACGACCCGGAACCAGACTCTGCCCAATGTCAGCAGCACCACTTCCGGTATGATCACGACTACTCCGGCACCCGGCACCGATGCCTACACCACCGGAACCTATGTCGTCAACACCGGTTCTTCGAACCTGAACATGCGCAGCACTCCGGGAGGAGACAGCATCGTCGGTGCCGTACCCGGCAATACCCGTATCAATGTGACTCAGGTTAACGGGGACTGGGGCCGCATCACTTACAACGGTACCTCCGGTTGGGTCAGCCTCGACTGGTGCGTCAAGCAGTAAACCAGAGAAACAAACTCGTTTAGAAAAAATTTACATACTATAATCAAGAAACCGACTTCCGCATAAGAAGCCGGTTTTTCTTGCCTTTTACCTCGAAATTATCGGACATTTGTACGCGCATTGTAGCATTTTTTAAGGATTGTTTAAGAAAAATAGGATATGTTAAAAAGGAAATTAACCTATCTTTACTGTTGAAATGAGAAAGGACGATCACAATGAAAAAAAGGTCTCGCAAACTGATCGCATTGCTCCTGACTTTGGCGATGGTCTTTGCTATCGGGATCCCGGCCTTCGCGGCAGGCATCAACATCTTCCCGCAGGACGATGCCCGCTACAATGTCCAGCCGGTGAAACATTACGACACCTACACCGTTTTTGGCGACAGTATCACGGCAGGGGTCAACACCCAGGACTATTACCATTATTATAATGCCGATGGCACCTTCACGGCCTCCTCTTCCATTGACTGGAACGCTATTAAGGAAGCCGACCACTGGGACAATGGCGATGAACGTCGCGTCGAAGGCACTTACCCGGCCCTTGTGGAAGACTACATCACGGCCAACAAGGTCAACCACCTCTCCCACATCGGCTACCGTACCGATGAGCTTCGGATCCTTCTGGATGACGACTTTTACGGCGATGACCTGACGCCGACACTGCTGAACTTCCTGGGCGCCACCTACGGCGTCGATATGGACGGATGGATCAAAAACCGGACCCGGTATCAGCAGGCGGCAGTGGACGCCGATATCATTACCATGGGCATCGGCTCCAACGATATCCTCATGACCATTTGGTCAATGCCATTGGCCTTCTGTACGGAGAGAATGCCTCTCTGGGCACCATCACTACCGGTATCACGAAGATCGCGGAAAGCACCAATTCCCAGAACCCCACGGACCTGCTCTCTGCTGTCCTCTCCATGCTGAACGGTCTTTACGGCACCACGAAGACTCTGGCGGACCTGGCTGCCGCTCTTTTGGAGGCTGAAGTGGACTTCAGAATCAACTTCAAGGCCATCACCGATAAGATCTATGCCCTGAACCCCGATGTAGACCTCTACGTCATCGGTGTCTATAACGGCGCCAAAGAGATCAAAGTCTCCTCCGATATTGGCCTTCAGGTCGGTAAACTGGGCGATGCGGCATTCCTTGCCATCAACAATTACATGGCAAACCTTTGCCCGAACCGTTCGAAGTACCACTATGTAGACGTTTGGAACATCACTCTGGGTGAGGCCCCCAGCCTTTTGGATATGATCCAGAATGTTGGCCTCATCAGCGCTCTGATGACCGTCGACCACCCGACCGAGGTCGGACATGCCGAGATCGCGAAAGAGATCCGCGCTCAGCTGCCGAAGGTCAGCGAAAAGACCGAGACCACTCCGAAGACCACTACTAAGGCTGCGGAGACCACCAAGGCATCCGATACGAAGTCGAACGATACAAAGGCATCCGATACGAAGGCATCCGATACCAAATCGACCGACACGAAGTCCTCGAACAATTCCTCCGGAACGACTGCTTCGGAATCCACTAAGACGGAAGCGACCCGCTGGGTCAAGAAGAACCCTGCCGACAACAAGTGGTATTGCTACAAGGGCGATGCGATCGAGTACTCCTACACCGGTATTGCCAAGAACGAGTACGGCTGGTGGCGTATCGTCGACGGCGAAGTCGATTTCAACGCCAAGGGCATTTACAAGAACGAATACGGCTGGTGGTACGTGGAAGGCGGCAAAGTGCAGTTTGACCACACCGGCGTCGACAAGAACCAGTATGGCTGGTGGCGTGTGAAAGACGGCAAGGTCGACTTCGGCGCCAACGGCGTCTTCAAGAACCAGCATGGCTGGTGGTATGTGGAAGGCGGCAGAGTGGACTTTGGGTTCACCGGCATCGCTTCCAACGAAAACGGTTCCTGGTACATCAAAAACGGAAAAGTCGATTTCTCCAAAAACGGGAGTGTGAAATTCCGGGGCAAAACCTATACCATCAAAAACGGAAAAGTCACCAAAGTGGCATAAGACGTGAGAAAAGGTCCTCGCTCGAAAGAGCGGGGACCTTTTTGTTTTTTGATCAGCCGTACAGGGACTCGAGGTCTGCCTGCCACTTCATGTAAGTGGTTTTGTTGTAGCTGTCCGGAATGTCCTGGACGAGGTCATAAGCGGTCTTCATGTCGGTGAGGGCCGTGCGAAGGGTGTTGACGACAGCGGGCTTTTTGACTCCCATACCGAAGAACCCACGGCCTTTCGAAACGATGCTCGGGCTGGTCCCACTGCAGAGGTCTGAGAGGAAGTCTCCGTCGATGATCTCGGACTCGAACAGGAAGTTCTGGTCTTCAATGTCGGTGGAAAGCAACCAGGAGCGGAACACGTCAGCGGCAACTTCCTTGGCGATGTACTCTCTGCAGTAGCGGACCTGCCAGACATAGAGGTCGTCGGTCTCGCAGCTGTCGTTGGCGGCCAGGACTTCCGCTAAAATGCGGGCGGCGTCCATGGTGTCGGAGAGGGGCGGTGTCATGATGGGGACCGTCATGTACGGGGTGGCCCCGAGGATGACATAGCCCGGCACCACCATTTTGGTCATGTACTGCCGGTCCGGCAACCGAACTTCGACCGGGTCTCTGGTCTCTTCTTCCCCGATGATGGGGTTCGTTTCCCGGAGTGCGTTGACCGTGGCTTCGACGTCTTCTTCGGTCACTTCTCCCAGCCTTGCGATGAGCACGTCGGCACAGTAGTCCCGAACGTCGGAAATGCACCAGGCGATTCCGTCACTGCCGCCCTGCCGCAGGTAGAACTTGTTGGTCTGCTTCGGCATGGGAGCGCCGTCGCCCCATTCGTAGAAACCCCGGTGGATGGCGAGGAACTCTTTGTCGTCCGGGGATGGGGAAATGCCATAAAAGGAAGGCAGTTTCTGTCTCAGCTGGGACAGCGGTCCGGTACAGTCGATGGTCAGGTCTGTCCCGAAGAAGGCACCTTCGGTGCGGACTCCGGACACATGACCGCCGTCGACGACCAGTTCGGTGACTTCCGTCTCGAAACGGAGTTCGGCGTTGATCTCGGCGAGGGACATGAGGTATTCGGTCAACTTCCGTCGATCGACCAGGACTTCCCGGGACTCTTCCGGGCCGTAGGCGACCGCCGTAGAGGAACCGTCCGGAGAGAGGAAGGCCCAGTTTTTCTTTTTACGATAACAGTCGGAGGGGGGCGGGTCCAGCTCCAGCCGTTCGAACACGGCAAGGTCCATGTTTTCGACCCAGTCCGTGAGAATGCCGTCCCGGGGCTGCTTCTCGAACAGTGTGACTTCCCAGCCGGCCCGGCCGAGGAGGACTGCTGCGGTGAGGCCGCCCAAGTTCGCTCCGATGATGTTGACTTTCTTCATGGTAACGTTTCTCCCGTTTCCAAAAAACTTGGATGATGGTTTCTTCTCTGTGTAACATCTAATTATACAGAAAGTTCACATATTTGTAAATTCATGGACGGGAAAGCTTTGTAAATGATATAATCGCATAAGAGAGCATGACAAACGGAAAGGAAACGACTATGAACGAATTCGTGGAACTCATGACGAAACGGCGCAGTATTCGGAAGTATCAGTCGAAGATGATCCGCAATGCGGAACTGGACCAGGTCCTCTATGCCGGGCTCTATGCAGCCAGCGGCATGGGGCGGCAGCCCTGCTATTTCATCGCCGTCCGTGACCCGGAGACCCGGAACCTGCTTTCCAGCATGAACGCGAGAGTTCTCGGACAGCCGGACACCGACCCTTTTTACGGGGCACCGGTGGTGATCATCGTCTTTGCCGATACGACCTCGCCCACCTACCTGTATGACGGGGCTTTGGCCCTTGGCAATATGATGAACGCCGCTCACGCGGTGGGCCTCGGCAGCTGCTGGATCCACCGGGCGAAGGAAGAATTCGAAACGGCGACGGGCCGGCTCCTTCTGAAAGAGTGGAACCTTCCGGAGACGGTGGAGGGCATTGGCCATCTTGTGCTCGGTTACCCGGCGGAAGAGGAACTTCCGGAAGCAGCTCCCCGGAAGGAAGATCATGTGACTTTCCTGATGGAGAAAAAAGAGTTTCCGGCCCTGATCGAGATCCTGAATGAGAAAAGCGTTATTTTGGAAGGCACCGCCAAAACCAAGGAAGAGGCCATTCGGGAAGCCGGCCGGATCGTGGTAGACCTGAAATGTGCCGGAGAAGAGTACATTGAGTCCATGCTTCAGCGGGAAGAGGACTTTTCTACCTACCTCGGGAACGGCGTTGCCATTGCCCACGGCACGGTGTGGGGGAGAAAACGTATTTTCAAAACCGGGGTCTCCATGGTGCGGTACCCGGAAGGGGTGGACTTCGACGGGAACCGGGCGACCCTCGTCTTTGCCGCCGCCGGTGTCGGCGATGACCACATGGACCTCGTGCAGCAGATCAGCGTCGCGGCCCAGAATGAGACGGTCGTGGCTGCCCTGAATGAAGCCACCGGTTTCCGGGACATTCAGGAAGCACTGCGAAACCTTGCTCTCTACAAATAAGACAAATCGCGATTTGTGTCTCAAGTTGCTGAAAACTATTGATTTCCCTTTTTCGCACATGTAAACTGTACGAGAAAGGGAATATTTTATAAGGGAGAGATTCATTATGCGAGACCCGGTCAAAGTCATTGAACTCAAAAAGACCATCCTCGAAGACAACGACGCAGATGCAGAAGTGCTTCGCGGGACCCTGAAAGAGGAAAAACTGTTATATATCAACATCATGTCTTCACCCGGCTCCGGAAAGACCACCACGCTGTCGGCGGTCATCAACCGGCTGAAAGACGAGATGCGCATCGGTGTCATGGAAGCCGACATCGACTCTGATGTCGACGCCAAGACCATTGCGGACCTGGGCGTCAAGTCCATTCAGCTCCATACCGGCGGCATGTGCCACCTGGATGCGGAAATGTCCCGCCAGGGAATGAGAGAACTGGGGACAGACGACCTCGATGTCGTCTTCCTCGAAAATGTGGGCAACCTCGTGTGCCCCGCCGAATTCGACACCGGCTCTGCCGAGAACGTCGTCATCCTGTCTGTGCCGGAAGGGGACGACAAGCCCCTCAAGTACCCCCTCATCTTTACTAAGTGCAATGTGGTCCTGGTCAACAAGATCGACGCTCTGCCGGTCTTCGACTTCAGCCTCGACAATATTCGTGAGTACGTGGGCCGCCTGAACCCGAATGCAGTGGTCTATCCCATCTCCGCCAAGACCGGAGAAGGGGTCGATGCCTTCTGTGACTGGGTCCGTGCCCGGGTAAAAGAACAGCAGGCGTAAAGGAGGAAAAGACATGCCGGAATTCAAAGTGATCAACGTAGGCGTAGGCGTCTTCGATAAAAATGACCGTATCGCCGACGGGAACCGCGCAAAGCTGCGGGCCCAGAAAACCTTCATGCTCAATGTCATGGCGTCCCCCGGAGCGGGAAAGACCACGACTTTGCTGGCCACCATCGATGCTCTGAAGGACAAGTATAAGATCGGCGTTATGGAAGCCGACATCGATGCCACCGTCGATGCCGAGACCATGGCGAATGCCGGGGTCCGGTCCATCCAGGTCCATACCGGCGGAGAGTGTGCGATGGATGCGGAAATGACCCGCCAGGCTCTGGAAGAATTCCCGACGGAGGACCTGGACCTTCTGTTCCTTGAGAACATTGGTAACCTGGTCTGCCCTGCGGAGACCGACACGGGTGCTTCCAAGAACATCGAGATCCTCTCGGTGCCGGAAGGGGACGACAAGCCCCTCAAGTACCCCCTCATGTTCGAAGTCTGCCACGCGGTGCTCATCAATAAGATCGATACCACCGATTATTTCCCCTTCGACTTCGATGCCGTAGAGGAGCGCATCCACAACCTGAACCCCGACTGCAAGATCTTCTTTGTCTCCGCCCGGACCGGCGAAGGCATGCAGGAGTGGATCGACTGGCTCGACTCTGAAGTCGCTGCCTGGAATGCATAAAGGAAAATTAGTTATTCGATTCGAAAATGAGACATGGCCGGCATATTGCCAGCCGTGTCTTTTTTTCGTTATAATGGTCCCGGAAGAAAAGACATGACTACTAAGGAGGAACCTACAATATGGCAGTCAGAACGAAAGCAAGCACCTCTCCTGCGGAGACCCAGAGAGAACGGGACAACCGGGACCTTTCCCGGCGTATTGCCGAGGAGGCCATCGTCCTTTTGAAGAATGACGGTGCCCTTCCCATTGCTCCCGGCAAAGTCGCCCTCTACGGCATGGGGGTCACCAAGACCATTTATGGCGGGTCCGGCAGCGGAGAAGTCAATGCAAGAAAATATATCAATGTCCTGGAAGGCTTCGAAAATGCCGGGTTCACGGTGACCAGCAAGACCTGGCTGCAGGACTATGAGAACGACTTTTCAGCGAGAAAAGAGGCTTTCCTCAAGGAAATGACCTCCAGCTTTTTGAAGATTCGCAGCGGAGCCGATGCCAACAACATTCTTGGCAAAAGCTTCATTTACCCTTCCGGGCGTATGGTCACGGAAGCCGACGTGAAGAGCAGTGACACCGACACCTGTGTCTATGTCCTGTCTCGTCAGTCCGGGGAAGGGGCAGACCGGAAACCGGAGGACTTCGTGTTCCTGCCGGAAGAGATCCGCCAAATCGAGTTCTGCGCAGCAAACTATGAAAAGACCATCCTCGTCATCAATGTGGGCGCTTCCATGGACCTCACCGGGGTCGATACCATTGAAGGCCTGAATGCCATCGTCTACATGTGCCAGCTGGGGGAGGAGAGCGGCAATGCCCTTGCAAACGTTCTCTCCGGCAGAGTGAGCCCCTCCGGTCATCTGACCGACACCTGGGTGCAGAACTATGCACAGGTCCCTTTTGGCGATCGGTTCAGCTTCATGAGCCCCGACCCTCTGGAACAGAACTATGAAGAGGGCATCTTCGTCGGCTATCGGTACTATCAGACTGCCGGCATCACGCCTCGGTACCCCTTCGGCTATGGCCTCAGTTATACGACTTTTGCACTTGACATTGCGGGGACGGAAGTGTTCCGCTCCATAGTGACGACTCGGGTGAAAGTCACCAATACCGGAGACCAATACTCCGGCAAAGCGGTCGTCCAGGGCTACCTTTCTCTGCCGGCAGGCAAGCTGGCCAAACCTTATCAGCAGCTGGTGGCCTTTGCCAAAAGCCCTCTGCTGGGCCCGGGGGAGAGCGCCGAAGTGGAACTGCGTTTCGATTTAAGGGATGAGTCCTCTTACGATGCTTCTGTCACCGCTTACATTCTGGAGCCCGGTGACTACATCTACCATATTGGGGACGCTTCCGACAATACCCGTGTGGCGGCGGTCATCGAACTTCCCGAACCTGTTCTCGTGGAGTCGGCAAGCCCCATTGAGGGGAACCGGACCGTCCGGGAGATCACTCTGCAGGCAGAACCGGCCACTGTCCCGGAAGACACCCCGCGATTCACCATGACCCCGAAGGACATCCACCCGATCGCCCATGACTTCTCTCAGAAAAAGCGGAAGTTCAGCCCCTACATTGAAGCCCTGACCATTATGGATCAGCAGGACTGGGTGGAACTCGTTCTCGGCGCAGGCATGCACTTCTTCGCTTACAAAGGGAACTTCGTGGTCCCCGGCAATGCAGCGAATACGACTTCCAGACTGCGGGGCGGTCAGGTCCCGCCCGTCTCCCTGGCTGACGGCCCTGCGGGCCTTCGGATCCTGGAGGAGTCTGTCCAGTACCCCATCACCGGAAAAGTCAAACCGTTGAAGAACCCGATCTCTATTTTTGACTACCTGCCGGAAGTCGCCTCCAAGGTGCTGCTGGGGAACAAGAAATTCGGGACGACACTTTATCAGTATGCCACCGCGTTCCCGGTGGGCACCGCCGTGGCCCAGACCTGGAATGTGGACCTTGCCGAAGCTTTCGGGATCGCCGTTTCGACGGAAATGTCCGAGTACGGTGTCACCTTCTGGCTGGCCCCGGGAATGAACATCCATCGAAACCCCCTGTGCGGTCGGAACTTCGAGTACTACAGTGAAGACCCGATGCTGACAGGAGCCATTGCGGCAGCAGTCTGCAAAGGCGTGGGCTCCCACCCGGGGAACTATGTCACTATCAAACATTTTGCCGCCAATAACCAGGAGTTCCAGCGGAACAAGGCTTCCAGCAATGTCTCGGAAAGGGCTTTCCGGGAAATCTACCTGCGCCCCTTCAAACGGGCAATCAGAGACGGCGGTGCCAAAGCTGTCATGACCAGTTATAACCCGGTGAACGGCATCTACAATGTGGAGAACAAGAGCCTTCTGGAAGACTACCTGAGAGGGGAGTGCGGGTTCGACGGCGTCGTCATGACGGACTGGACCAGCACGACGCCCGGCCTTGCAAGCCCGGTGAAGGCAATCCAGGCGGGCAACGACCTCATCATGCCCGGCCTCATCACCGACCGGATCCCGCTTCTTCTGGCCCTGCGCAGAGGGGAACTCGACCCGAGGGACCTCGAACGGTGTGCAGAGCGGGTCCTCAGGCTGATCATGGAAAGTGAACAGGGGCAGGAACAGCGAAAACTGGCGAGAAAACAGTAAATCTATTCAAATTGGAGAGGTTTGTAACGGTTCCGTTCATTGACAAATATCTTTCCTGTGAGTTATAGTGTGTTTGTAAGCCGAGTGCCCCCAGGGCGCTCACCGTACCAATTTTGACTAAGGAGGAATTTGCATGGCCCAGCATACCGGCGGAG
>JAFUZN010000125.1 GCA_017476565.1 Clostridia bacterium | reverse complement strand
GGGCGGAATTTGGTGACCGAAGTGTCGCCGCTGATCTTGACGTTAGGGTCGCCGAAATTCCGGCGGGTGGCCTCGATCATGAGTTCGTTCTTCTCGGGGTCGAAGCCCATCATCTTGGTGGTGATGCGGTCCGCTTCGACGGAGTTGTTGGAAGCGACGATCTTCCCGACTTTGACCGGGTCCACGGGAGCGGGAGTGTTGCCCTCGCCGCCGATGATGCCGTCGATGACGGTGAGGTCCGGCTTGAAGAGGTAGAGAAGGTCTGCGAGCTTCTTGTTGATCTGGTGGGTGTGGTTCCGCTCCCGCAGGAAGTAGGGGATGGTGCCCATCGCGTTCTTGAAGCCCAGGGTGACGCCGGTGTAGAGGTTTGTCTTCATCTTCGGCACGGAGATGTAGTAAGCCTCTCCCTTGACCACCCGGTCGAGGATCTCCGGCAGGTAGACTTCGTTCATGACCTCTGCCTTCGGCAGGTAGTAATGGACGACGGGCTCCTCTTCCAGAGCGACGAGACCGGTGCCTCTGTACTTCGCGATGCGGTCATACCCGGCCGCTTTGAAGGCGATGGCGGTGGGGTAGGGTTTGCCGGCGGACTCCACGATAGTGACGTCATCGGTATACTGTTTGATGTACTCGACCACGGCGTCGAAGACCCGGGGGTCGGTGTTCTCCGGGTAGCTCTTCTCGTCGAGGCCGACGTTGTGGTAGACGAAGACCAGGTTCGGCTTGATGAGGACCGGGCGGTCTCCCGCCAGCTCATCCGTAAAATGGGTCTTCTCGTTCAGGTCGTCGAGGGCGCCGAACACGGTAGCGCGGATCGCCTTGATGTCCTCCCGGTCGAAGTACTTCTTGGTGCCGTAGGTCTTCGGCAGAGCCGCGAAGTCCTGCATGTAGTCCCCCTTCGGGGCGTTTTTGATGATGACGAAGCTTTTCGGGTCCGCTGCTTTCGTCGCGGCAGCGTCCGATTTCGCTTTCCTTTTGAACAATTTCATAAAATACCTCCCAATTCCAGTGTTCATCACAAGAATCATCCGCTTTCATTATAATACGCGGTCAGGATATTTTCTCAACAAAAAATCGCCCGTATTATTGGGCGATTTACTGAACTCAGTTGTATACAATTCGATGGTCAAAACCACTTCCGCCAGCGGAAGAAGAGGATCTCTGCGAGGAGGATGACCAGGGAGAGGCAGATGACATAGGGGTACCCGTGGGGCCAGTTGAATTCCGGCATGATGAGGTTCATGCCGAACCAGCCGGTGATGAGCTGCAGGGGCAGGAAGACCATGGTGACGACGGTCAGGGTCTTCATGGTGTTGTTCTGCACGAGGTCGATCTGGGCCTGGTAGGCTTCCCGGACCTGCTCGAGGTATTCCTGGTTTCGGAGGATGAAGTCATAGAGCCGGTCGAACTTCTTATCGATGAAGGTGAAGTCCGGGTCCATGTCGGCGAGCTCGTCGGAGAGGAGCTCCATCTCTTCGTAGTAGCGTTTTTTCTGGGAGATTTCCCGCCGCAGGTCCATGATGGCGTTGATGCCCTCTTTGTCGGGGGTGGCGTCTTCGGAAAAGAGCTCGTCCTCCAGGGCTTCGATCTTGTCCTCGAGACGGGCCAGCTCGTAGATGTCCGAAGAGGTGAGGGCCAGGAAGAAGGCGAAGAGCTCTTCGAACCCTGTCTCCAGGTCGATGTCGGAGGCTTTCTCAATGAGCCGGGGCGTGCCGGTCATGAGGGAACAGCGCTCCTCGTTGGCATAGAGGACCGCGCCGTGCTCGTCGACGGTGTGGAAGGAGATGAGCAGGGCCCCGTTGTGGGTGCGGACGACGTAGTCCCGGGCACCCCGGACTTCCCGCTTCGTGGGCATGTCGATGTACTTGTAAAAGTCCTTGGACTCATCCGGCGAAAACAGCTGGATCACAGAGCATGCCCCCTTCCTAAGAAAAACCGTTCTTATTCTAACGCAAATCGCGGGGGTCTGTAAAGGAAAAGTGCCCTTGACTTTTCCGCGATGGGCTCCTAAGATAAGTGCATCGCAAAGACAAGGAGGTCATTCCTATGAATACCTATCAGGCAGTCCCTCAGGGGGTCTGCGCAAGACAGCTGCAGTTCAGCCTGGAAGACGGTAAAGTCCATGACGTCAGTTTTTATGGCGGGTGCAACGGCAACCTCAAGGCCATCTCGAAGCTCATTGAGGGCATGCCCGCGGAAGATGTCATCCGCATCCTCAAAGGCAACGACTGTGCCGGCAGAGGGACCTCCTGTGCCGATCAGCTGGCCATCGCTCTGGAAGAGGCACTGGAATACGAATAAAAAAGTTCAAAAAAGAGGGGGCTTTTGGCCCCCTCTTTTTCTTGACTGAAAATAGCAAACACTTTAAACTTAAAGGTGAATGAATTTAGCCCTCGGAAGGAGAGTATCAATTATGTACATGGATGAATACAAGCGCTGGTTAGATACCGAACTCGAAGACTTCGACCTGAAGGCCGAACTCCAGTCCATCGCGGAGGACGAAGCCGCCATCGAAGACCGCTTCGCCGTCTCTCTGAAATTCGGCACCGCCGGTCTGCGGGGCACCCTCGGCGCCGGCACCAACCGCATGAACATCTGGGTCGTCCGTCAGGCCACCCAGGGCGTTGCCGACTGGGTCAAGACCCAGGGCGGTACCCAGACCGTCGCTATCTCCTATGACTCCCGCCTCAAAGGCTGGGACTTCGCAAAAGCGGCAGCCGGTGTCCTTGCGGCCAACGGCATCCATGTCCGCATCTACGACGCTCTGAACCCGGTCCCCGCCCTGTCCTTCGCGACCCGTTACTACAACTGCAACGCGGGCATCATGGTTACTGCGTCCCACAACCCCGCGAAGTACAACGGCTACAAGGCCTACGGCCCCGACGGTTGTCAGATGACCGATGACGCGGTCGCCGTCGTGTATGACAGCATCCAGAAGACCGACGTGCTCACCGGCGCGAAGTATGTCTCCTTCGCCAAGGGCGTTTCCCAGGGTCTCATCAAGTTCGTCGGGGACGACTGCAAGAAGGCTTTCTTTGAAGCCATTGAGGACCGCCAGGTCCGCCCGGGCCTTGCCAGGACCGCCGGCCTGAAGCTCTGCTACACGCCCCTCAACGGCACCGGCCTCGTTCCGGTCACCACCGTTCTGAAGGACATCGGTATCACCGATATCACCATCGTTCCGGAGCAGGAGTACCCGAACGGCTACTTCACCACCTGCCCCTACCCGAATCCCGAAATCCTCGAGGCTATGCAGAAGGGTGTGGACCTCGCCAAAGAGATCGGCGCGGACCTGCTCCTCGCCACGGACCCCGACGCCGACCGTGTCGGCATCGCCATGAAGTGTCCGGACGGCTCCTATGAGCTGGTCACCGGCAACGAGATGGGCGTGCTCCTGCTCGACTACATCTGCGCCGGCCGCATCGAAGAAGGCACCATGCCGGAAAACCCGGTGGCCTGCAAGTCCATCGTTTCCACGCCTCTCGCGAACCTCGTTGCGGAGCACTACGGCGTCGAGATGAGAGAGACCCTCACCGGTTTTAAGTGGATCGGCGACCAGATCGCCCTTTTGGAAGCTGACGGCGAAGTAGACCGCTTCCTCTTCGGCTTCGAAGAGTCCTACGGTTACCTGGCCGGCCCCTATGTCCGGGACAAGGACGCCGTCATCGCCTCCATGCTCATCTGTGAAATGGCCGCTTACTACAGAAGCGTCGGCTCCTCCATCAAACAGAGACTGGAAGAGATCTATGCGGAGTACGGCCGGTACCTCAACCAGGTCGACTCCTTCGAGTTCCCGGGCCTCACCGGTATGGAGAAGATGGCCGGCATGATGGCTTCCCTTCGGGAGAACCCGCCGAAGGACATCGGCGGCATTGCCGTCGCGAAGGTCACCGACTACCTGAAGCCCGAAGAGACCGGACTTCCAAAGTCCAACGTCCTCACCTACAGCCTGGAGAACGGCGAGACTGTCGTGGTCCGTCCCTCCGGCACCGAGCCGAAGATCAAAGCTTATTACCCCACCAAGGGTGCCGACCTCGCCGAAGCCCAGGCCCATAAAGATGCCCTGGCCGCGGCCCTCGCTCCCATCTTCGCATAACCGTATTACACACCCAAGACCCCGGAAGGAATCCTTCGGGGGTCTTTTTAGAAAGGAATAAGAGATGCTCCAAATTACCACTGAAAGAAATCAAG
Organism: Clostridia bacterium; assembly: GCA_017476565.1. Classification (GTDB taxonomy): domain Bacteria; phylum Bacillota; class Clostridia; order Oscillospirales; family Acutalibacteraceae; genus RUG420. The sequence goes on along the minus strand of JAFUZN010000125.1, from coordinate 24,541 downwards.
CTGAACTGGCTGTCACCCTGTCGGGGCGGCTGGATACCGTGACGGCTCCGGACCTTTCGGAAACTTTGAAAGACCTGTCTGGCATCACCAATATTGTCATGGACTGTGCTGACCTTTCCTATGTTTCCAGCGCAGGCCTTCGGGTGTTGCTGACGGCAAGAAAAAGTATTTCCGGAGAACTGATTTTGGAACATGTGGCTCCCTCGGTCCTCGATGTGCTGGACATTACCGGGTTCACCGGCATTTTGACCATTCGCTAAAGAGGAGACCCTTATGTTGAAACATTTCCGTTCCAGACTGGCAAGAAACATCATTGCCGGTGTGGTGCTGATCGTTTTTCTCTTCGGACTTACGGTGAGTATCATCGGTCACCGGGTGTTTACGGAGGAATTGGAAGAACAGTATGCCACTACCGGCCTGGAAATTGCCCGGATGACCCGGGGAGAGTTTTACCTCAACGACATTACGGACTTCTTCTCGAAGGAGACCCAGGAATCGGAGGCTTTCTCTAAAACCATGACCTGGGTGAAAAACTATACAAACTACATGAGTGTGGAATTCATTTATCTCATTGTGCCTTCCGAAGACTATTCCACCATCAAGTTTGTCTTCTCCAGTATGAATGAGAATTCCGATAACACTCAGTTCGAACCGGGCTATGTCCGGAAGACCTCCAGCGAGGAGTACAAACAGAAATACAAACTTCTCATGGAAGGAAAGTCGGAAGGGGAAAATGTCTTCCGCGATGCACGGCAGACGGAAACCGGCGCCCATGTGACCTCCATGGTCCCGGTGACTGACCAGGACACCGGTGAGGTGCTGGGCATTCTCTGTGTCCAGAGCCAAATGGAAAACTTGAACTCCGCCAGAGAACGTTTTCTGGTCCGTACCGGACTGACCACCATTCTGACCGGACTCTTCATTATTCTCCTCTACTCCTGGTTCCTGAATCGAAACCTGGTGCGCCCCATTCGAACCATTTCCGATGAAACCATTCGCTTCTCCAGAGACAGTACTCTGCCGGAAGTGCTGGTGTCAGAAGGGGTTAAAGGAAAGAGCGAAATCAAGAACCTGGCACTCCATGTAGATAAAATGGAGATCGAACTGGTCCGGAACATGGAAAACCTGAAAGCGGTGACTACTCAGAAAAACCAGCTGGAAGGAGAACTCCATGTGGCCAGCGGAATTCAGCAAGGCATCATTCCCAATACCTTCCCGCCCTTCCCGGACCGGGACGAGTTCTCTCTTTATGCCACCATGGAACCCGCCAAGGAAGTGGGCGGGGACTTCTACGACTTCTTCCTCATTGACGACACTCACCTGGCTCTGGTCATGGCGGATGTCTCGGGAAAAGGTGCTCCTGCAGCCCTCTTTATGATGGCCTCCAAAATCCTCATTAAAAACAGAGCCCTCATGGGCGGTAGCCCCAAGGAAATTCTGGAAGATGTGAACAACCAGCTCTGTGAAGGCAATGACTCCAATATGTTTGTGACCGCCTGGCTCGGCATCCTGGATGTGGAGACCGGTGTGCTCACCTCTGCCAACGCAGGCCACGAGTACCCCGCCATCTGCAGAGCCAACGGAGTTTTTGAGCTGTTCAAAGACCGCCACGGCTTTGTGCTGGCCGGGATGCACGGCTCAAAGTACCGGGAAGAGACCCTGGTGCTGCAACCGGGAGACAGCATTTTTGTCTACACCGACGGCGTGGCAGAAGCAGCCGATGGGGAAGACAACCTCTTCGGCACAGACCGCATGCTGGACACTCTCAATACATCGCCTCACGCCTCCCCCGATGAGCTTCTTTACAACATGATGGGCTCCATTGGGCGATTTGTGCAAGGGGCTTCCCAGGCGGATGACATAACTATGCTGGCGCTTCAGTATAACGGACCACGGCTCCATTTGAAGACCCTCAAACTGGAGGCGGTGACGGAGAACCTTCCGGAGGTGGAAGCCTTTGTAGAGGACATTCTCGAAACTCTGGAGGCTCCGCCCAAAGTGTCCCTCCAATACCAAATGGCGGTGGAAGAACTCTTCGTGAACATTGCCAAATACGCCTATGCTCCCGGTGTCGGAGACGTCATCATCCGCATGGGTTATGACCCGGACACCAACACCCTCATGACGGCCTTCTTGGACCGGGGTGCTGCATACAACCCCCTGGAGCGGGAGGACCCGGATGTCACTCTGTCGGCAGAGGAGCGGGAAGTAGGCGGCCTTGGCATTTTCCTGGTCCGGCAAACCATGGATGCTGTCCATTATCACCGAACTAACGGATGGAATATGCTGACCATTCAGAAACAGATGTCAGAGACTTCCGGAGAGGAGACTCCCCATGAAGTTTGATGAAAAAACTCCGGTCTTTACTCTGACCTATGAAACACTGGATACGGTCAGTGAGCAAGTGCGAGAATACGGCTTACAAAACGGTGCCACGGAACAGGACCTTTCCAAAGTCCTGCTTCTCCTGGAAGAAATCTCGGTGCGGTTTTTGGAGTTTGCACCCACGGAACCCGTGGAACTGGTGGTCCGGAAACGCCTCGGTCGGCTGACCCTCATTTTGTCTACCGGGGGAGAAGATTTCAACCCCATTTCCGAGTTGACGGAGTGGGCTCCGGACAGTGAAAACTATTTCCGGGCTCTTATTTTCCGGGCCAATGCAGAACGACTGGATTATGCCCGCCGGAACGGACGGAACCTTGTCTTTGTCCGGGCCTATGAAGCAAGGCCCCGGGCGGCGCTGATCGCAGTGGCAGCCTTACTGCTCGGAATCATTCTTGGTCTCCTTCTGCTGACCACTCTGGCACCGGAGACGGCTGCCAAAGTGGAAAACCTGGTGTTTGACCCGGTGCGGACTCTGTTCTTTAAAGCTCTCGGAATGCTGGTGACACCCCTCGTGTTCTTCTCGGTGGTCTCCACCATGCTGGGTCTCTCCAGTCTTGCCGACACCGGCCGCCTTGGCGGCAAGGCCATGGCGACCTATGTGGGCACCACCTTTGCTGCCATCGTTTTGTCTCTGGTAGTGGGAAACTGGATCCTCCCCGCAGAACTGCCGGAGGCCGTTCAAAAGATGGCGGTGGGAAAACTGGCGGAGACGTCGAATCTTGCCACGAAAGAGACTCTGCTCAGTGTGGTGCCGGAAAACCTCCTGGAGCCCATTCAGAGCGGCAACATCATGCAGGTGCTGGTGCTGGCGGTTTTGACCGGCCTTGCCCTCAGCATTTTGGGCGATAAAATTCAGATTCTCACCCACATCATCCGAGACCTGGAGCGGCTGCTCCAGACCCTGGTCAACATGGTGGCGGCACTCATGCCCCTGATCACCGTAGTGGCAACGGCATCTCTCGTGATGAACGCAGGTCTGTCGGTCCTTCCGGTACTGGGAAGTCTGATATTGGTAGAACTTCTGATCATGCTATTGATGGTGGCGCTCTATTCCCTCAATGTGCTCGCCCATGGGCTTTCGCTGTTGCCCTTCCTGAGAGCCCTTCCCGGGTATTTTAAAAAGTCGGGGCTGCACACCTACAGCGGCGGGTACCTGCCCACCTCCATGGAGGTCTGTACGAAAACCTTCGGGGTCTCTCCCCGGGTGACTTCCTTTACCACATCCCTGGGCGCCACGGTCAACATGGACGGCTCCTGCATCCACCTGGTCCTCTGCAGCCTCTTGTTCTTGAGAATGTATGGGGTCCCCTTGACCCCGTCCCTGGTGGCGACCCTGGCTTTAGCCACCACCATTCTGTCGGTGGGCGGCTCCGCCGTTCAACATTCCGACTTCATTTCTCTGACGCCTCTCATGGCCCTGCTGGGCATTCCCACCGGAGCCCTCGGCCTTGTTATGGGCATTGACCAGGTCCTCGACATGCTTCGCTGCGGCTCCAACATTATTGGAGACCTGGCTGCTACCATCACCATCGGCAAGAGCGAAGGGGAATTGAAAAAGGATGTTTATAAAAAAGCTGCTTGAAAGGCATCAACATTATTAATAAAAAAGCGAGGGTATCTTTATGAATATGAGTTCCAAATGGATCCGACTGCTTCGTGAGTCTCAGACGGCACGGTTTTTCCTGCCCTTTGGACTGATCGCCCTGGTAATGGGCGTCATCAACATTCCGGGAGTGGCGGAGAACGGCAATAAAATTTGGGCGGTGGTGTTTCTGCTCATTGGACTGCTCTGCATCATCGGAGCCGTTATCAGTCTTTCTCAAGTTGTTCAAAAGGAGCGGGAGCGGACGGAGCAGGAAGCAGAGTTTCAGCAGCATCCCGAAGAACAGGAGGCTGTCAGGGCGACTCTTTCCGGGGAAGAAACCGGCTACATGGTGAAACCGGATAAATCGCTGACAAAGCAGGGTTACTTCATGGAAGACAAAAACGGTGTCGTGGTGTACGAAGCGAAGTGCACAAAACGGAGCCTTACCTCCATGGACTTTGATTTTGTCAATCGCGTTGCGGGAAGCAACACACCGCACAAAGTGGGGTTGACGACGGCGACCGGTGACGGTCTTATTGCGAAGTCTTCCTTCAAGTTTGACGGAGTCAATGTGTGGGACGTTCTTCATCAGAAAGGGATCCGCGTGGAGCAGAAATTACACAAAACCCTTGGTTCCACCTATACGGTTTCTCTAAAAGGTGTGGAAATTGGCACCATGGAATCGTCGTTGAAATATGCCAATCAGTTACAAATGGTGACCGCTTCCACGGAGCTGGACCTTCTGTTCCTGACGGCCTTTGCTATTTTGCGGACCGAACAAACTGTGGTGGATTGACCCGGTTTGTATTCCAACAAAAAGAGAGTGGAACGGCTGCCTTTTACGATGGCTGAAGAAAGGTCAGCGTTAAGCAGCAATCGAACTTAAAAAGGAGGTGCATCGCCATGGCAGAAGGGTTCCTGCCGGTCTCGAAGAAGGACCTGCGCGAACGGGGCATTGAACAGCTGGACTTTGTCTACGTCTGTGGCGATGCCTACGTCGACCACCCGAGTTTCGGCGCCGCCATTCTGTGCCGGCTCCTGGAAGCCCATGGGTTTTCGGTGGGGTTCATCGCCCAGCCGAACTGGAAGAGTGTGGAGAGCGTGAAGGCCCTCGGGGAGCCCCGTCTCGGGTTCCTCGTCTCCGCCGGCAACATGGACTCCTGTGTGAACCACTACTCCGTCACGAAACACCGGCGGCGGACGGACGCCTACAGCCCCGGCGGCAAAATGGGGAAGCGCCCCGACAACGCGGTGGTGGTCTATGGGAACCTCATCAGGCAGGCCTACCCGGAAGCCGCTATCATCATCGGGGGCATTGAAGCCTCCCTGCGCCGCCTCAGCCACTACGACTACTGGCAGGACAAGGTGCGGCGGTCCATTCTGCTGGACGCCTCCGCGGACCTCATCTCCTACGGCATGGGGGAGCACTCCATCATTGAAATCGCCGAGGCCCTGGACGCCGGCATTCCCGTGGGCGATGTGACCTTCATTGACGGCACGGTCTATAAGACCCGAGTTGAGGAGGACATCTACGATGCCATCCGGCTGCCGGATTACGAAAAGGTGGTGGCAGACAAGCGGACCTATGCCCGCAGTTTCAAGACCCAGTATGAGAACACCGACTTCGTGACGGCGAAGCGTCTCTATGAAGCCTATGAAGACGGCTGGTTCGTTGTCCAGAACCCGCCGGCAGCGCCCCTTACTACCCAGGAGATGGACGACATTTACGCCCTGCCCTACATGCGGGCCTGGCACCCCATGTACGACGGAGCGGGCGGCATTCCGGCGCTATCGGAGATCAAGTTCTCCCTGACCTCCAACCGGGGGTGTTACGGAGAGTGCAACTTCTGTGCCCTCACCTTCCACGAAGGGCGCATCGTCCAGGCCCGGTCCCACGAGTCCATCCTGGAGGAGGCGAAGGGCTACCGGGAAGACCCGGACTTCAAGGGGTACATCCACGACGTGGGCGGCCCCACGGCAGAGTTCCGCCGGCCCGCCTGCAAGAAACAGCTGACCCTCGGCGCCTGTAAAGACCGGCACTGCCTTTACCCGACGGTCTGTCCGAACCTGGACACGGACCATACGGACTACCTGGAACTCCTGAGAGAGCTCCGGTCCCTGCCGGGGATCAAGAAAGTCTTCGTCCGTTCCGGTATCCGGTACGATGTGGTGCTGGCGGACCACAAGACCCACTTTTTGAAAGAACTCAGCGAACACCACGTGTCCGGCCAGCTGCGGGTGGCGCCGGAACATGTGTCTGACGCGGTGCTGTCGAAGATCGGCAAACCTTCCGTGAACGTGTACAACCGGTTTGTCGAGGAGTTCGAAAAGGTGAACAAAGAATTGGGGAAGGACCAGTACTGTGTCCCTTACCTCATCTCGTCCCACCCGGGCAGCCGGCTGCGGGACGCTATTGCCCTCGCGGAATACCTGAATAAACATAAACTTTCGCCAAAGCAGGTCCAGGACTTTTACCCGACCCCCGGGACCGTCTCCACCTGCATGTACTACACGGGCTACGACCCTCTGACCATGAACCAGGTCTATGTGGCCACCGCCCCCCACGAGAAAGCCATGCAGCGGGCCCTTATCCAGTACCGGGACCCGAAGAACCACGCCCTCGTCCGGGAGGCCTGCCGTAAGGCCCACCGCTTCGACCTTATCGGCTACGGCCCCGAGTGCCTCGTGCCCCCGGAGAGAAAGCAGAAGAGAAAGTAATTCTATGAGCAATACAGCCACCATCAAACCCTGTCCCCTCGCAAAGAAGTGCGGGGGTTGCCAGCTCCAGAACATGCTCTACGACGAGCAGCTGGCCTTCAAACAGCATAAGTGCAAACGGCTTCTGGGGCGGTACGGGAAGGTGAGTCCCATTCTCAGCATGGAGGACCCGACTCACTACCGGTGCAAGGTCCAGGCCGCCTTTGCCTACGACTACCGGCACCGCCGGCTCCTGTCCGGGGTGTACCAGTCGAACTCCCACCGGGTCGTGCCCGTCAACGACTGCCTCATCGAAAACCGCCGGGCCGATGAGATCATCGTGACCATAAGAAAACTGGCCCGGAGCTTTAAGCTCCAGGCCTACGACGAAGACTCGAAACGGGGCTTCCTTCGGCATGTCCAGGTCCGGGTCGGGTACAACACCGGAGAAATCATGGTGGTTATTGTCTCCGGCAAACCCATGTTCTCCTCGAAACGCAACTTCGTGAAAGCCCTTTTGAAGGAGTGCCCGGACATTACCACCGTCGTTCACAACGTGAACCCCTACCACACAAACCTGGTGCTGGGGCCGAAGAATGAAGTGCTCTTCGGGAAAGGGTACATCGAGGACGAACTCTGCGGGTGCACCTTCCGCATTTCGCCGGGTTCCTTCTACCAGGTGAACCCTCAGCAGACGGAGGTCCTCTACAACACCGCCATGGACTTCGCCGGACTCACCGGGGAAGAGACCTTCTTCGACGCCTACTGCGGCACCGGGACCATCGGGCTCATCGCCGCTACCCGGGGCGCGAAACGGGTCATCGGGGTGGAGCTGAACAAGACCGCCGTCCGGGACGCAAAGTCCAACGCACGGCGGAATGACATTGAGAATGCGGAGTTTTACGCAGGCGACGCCTCCCGGTTCATCACCGAAATGGCGGAGGCCGGGGAACAGGTGGACGTCATCATGATGGACCCTCCCCGGGCCGGCTCCACGGAAGAGTTCCTGTCGGCGGTCTGCAAAATGGCCCCGCCCACGGTCGTCTACGTCTCCTGCAACCCGGAGACCCTGGCCAGAGACTTAAAGTACCTGACTACCCACGGGTACATCGCGAAAAAAGTCCAGCCCGTCGACATGTTTCCATTTACTGAGCACTGCGAGTGCGTAGTGAAGTTGTCACGGGGTTGAAAAATCTATTGTTAAATAGGTAGCTCCCACGCTACTCGGTAGTAGGGAGCTTTTTCAATCTGAGAAATTGACTTTCCCGCTTGCTTTTTGTAAAATAGCAAGCAGGAAAGTCAAGAAGGCGGTGGTAATATGACGGATTCTCGGAAAGTATTAGAACTTGCGAAACAGAATAATGGAATTATTACCACAGCTATGGTTGTTGAAGCCGGAATATCCCGCGGGACACTAAAGTATCTGTCAGATACAGGGAGTCTGGAAAGGGCATCACGCGGTGTTTACACGTTGCCGGAAGTATGGGAAGACGAGTTTGTGAATATCCAGAGCCGGTTTAAGCGAGGAATCTTCTCTCTAGAGACGGCACTTTTCCTGTGTGATCTCACGGACAGGACCCCTGGGAAGTTTCACATGACTTTTCCTGCGACCTATAATCTTTCAGGACCAAAGCAGGAAGGAATCGTTTGCAGTGGTTCAAAAGAGCCTTGGTATAGTCTTGGCATTGTCGATTTGAAAACACCTTTAGGAAACACCGTCAAAGGCTATTGCGCTGAACGATCGCTTTGCGATGTCCTGAGACCACGAAATCACACAGATGTTCAAATTGTAACGGATGCATTTAAACAGTATGCCTCTCGCAGAGAAAAGAATATCCCGCTGTTGTCGGAGTATGCTTATCAACTGAATGTGGAAGAGCGGCTACGAGCCTATTTGGAGGTGCTCCTGTGAGAAACGCGATGCAGTTAAAAGCCATCGTCAAGAACATAGCAGGGGAAAAGAAAATCTCGGCCCAACTTGTTCTGCAAAACTACATGCTGGAACGCTTTCTGGAAAGAGTGTCCCTTTCTCCTTATCGAAACAATTACATAATCAAGGGCGGCTTTCTAATCGCGTCTATGGTTGGACTGGGATCTCGAGCGACGATGGATATGGATGCAACAATCAAAGGATATCCGGTTAACAGCGAAACGATCCAAAAGATGGTTCAGGAAATACTCACTATTCCTGTTGACGATGACATCCATTTCGAATTCCGAAGTATCGGCGAAATCCGGGAAGGTGATGAGTACACGGGATACCGCGTTGCTTTAACGGCGATTTATGAAAAAATGGCTGTCCCATTGAAACTCGATATCACAACCGGAGATAAAATCACACCAAAAGAAATCGAGTATGAATATAAACTGATGCTCGAAGACCGAAGCATTCGTGTGCTGGCATATAATCTTCCAACGATTCTGGCAGAAAAACTGGAGACGGTTATTTCCAGGGGAGACCAAAATACGAGATTAAGAGATTATTACGACATTTTTATTCTGACGAGACTGCAGTCCGATAATATCGATCTTACCACATTGAGAGAGGCTTTACAGGCAACAGCGGAGAAGCGTGGTTCTGCTGCGATCGTAAGACGATATAGAGAGATCATGCAGACGGTCAGAATCAGCCCTGTGATGAATCGCCAATGGGACGATTATAGAAAGGGGTTTGACTATGCTGACGGGATCGAGCTTGAAGAGACCTGTGATGCGGTCATAGCAATCATGGAGAAATTGATTTGAGCGAGAACCGAGCCTGGTCAGAACTATGCAGGCAGATGCCAAACTGGTGGAGAAAAGAACGCTATTCTAAGATCAAAGCAGAGATGAATTCTCGAGAAACTGTGGTACAATTAGAAAAGAAATGAATCGAGGAGGAAACACGATGGACCTTATCCCAAGCTTTACCGTTGATCATACCAAAATCGTTCCCGGCATTTACGAGAGCCGGGTAGACACCCTCGGCGAGGAACTCGCCACGACCTTTGACGTTCGCATGCGGTTCCCGAACAAGGAACCCGCCATCGACCCCGCCGCCATGCACACCATCGAGCACCTGGTGGCCACCTACCTTCGAAACCACGAGGACTGGAAAGACCAGCTCATTTACTGGGGCCCCATGGGCTGCATGACCGGCTGTTACATCATCGTGAAAGGCCGGCCGGCCCCCTCTGACATGTACCCCATTCTGCTGGAAGCCTTCCGGTATGTGCGGGACTACGAGGGCGATGTACCCGGAGCTACTCCGAAGAACTGCGGCAACTACATGATGCACGACCTTCCCATGGCCAAGTGGGAAGCGGCCCGGTATGTCGACTACCTGGAGAAGGCGGACAAAGACGTCATCTTTACGTACCCCACCACCGAACGCCTGGTCCTCGATGACGAACAGACGTTTTACGACTCATAAGGAGAGGCGAAATGGCAGAAGTAGTAGCGGTTTGCATCAGTGAGAAAAAGGGGACCATGAAGCACCCGGTAGATGCCATTGAACTGAAAGTTCAGCACGGCATTGTGGGAGACGCCCACGCCGGCAACTGGCACCGCCAGGTGAGTTTACTGGCGGACGAGAGTGTCGAGAAGATGCGGGAGAAGTTCCCCACCATCCCCGTCGGCGCCTTTGCAGAAAACATTCTGACCGAAGGGGTCTGCCTCTATGAGCTCCCCGTCGGCACGAAACTCCAGATCGGTGACGCCCTCCTGGAAGTGACCCAGATCGGCAAGGAATGCCATGCCGACTGCGCCATCCGCCAGCAGGTGGGTGACTGCGTCATGCCCCGGGAGGGCATCTTCACCATCGTCCTCGAAGGTGGCACCGTCCGCCCCGGCGACCACCTGACGGTTCTATCCTGACGCGAAATCAGAAGGGCGGTCACGATCGTCAGCACCAGTCATTCGACCCACCCCACTTCATCGACGAAGGCGGCGTCATCACGAAAGCCTTCGGCAAAGACAACGCCGAACAGATGCTAACGGAACTGTAAACACCTGACCCTCAAAGGGCCTCTCTATGGAGAGGCCCTTTTCTGTATGCAACTCAAAAAATAGTATTTGTAGGGCACAATAACTGCTTTCGACCGCCCAAAGATAACACGCCCACACAGCCGCCTCTGCACAGCACTAGCTCCGCGTCGCCGGGAACATCCGCGTTCCAGCCTGCAAATCAAAAGAGCTGTCCGCGTAATTGGTGCCACTGTTCTTCGGCCATGTAAAGGGCGCACCCATGCGCCGCGGGTTTACAGTGAGGCTCGCAGGTTCGCGCTGCCTGTGGCAGATAAAGCGGAACTGTCGAGCAGGAAGAAACACAGAGCGTCGCGAAGCGCTCCAAGCGAGCGGGGCGACAATGTTTCTGACCGTAAAGGGTGTGGTAGCCTGCTCGGCGGCCTGCCCCTTTTTGTTTTTGTGGGCCTGGCCTCGGCAGGCGTTGACCGCGCCCGCAGGCGACGCGAAGCTAGTACACCGTAGCCCCGCTGTCAACCCCAAGCCAAGTACGATGAGTGACTACGCGGACAGCTCTCTTACTTCATGGGCTGGAACGAGGATGTTCCCATGAGCGTTTAAAATCGACAGGAAAATGGCGCCAAAGATAGCGCCGATCGCGTCGAAGAATGCCTTTGTCCATTCCGCCTTTTTGACAGTTATGGTAAGATGGTTATACCATAGTTGACAGGGTTTTCGAAAGGAGAAAGCGCCAATGAAACGAGTGTACATCGCGGGGCCGTTTTTTAATGAGACGGAAGTCGCGAATGTGGAGAAAGTGGAGCGCATTTTGGAGAAGCGGGGGTATGAGTACTTCAGCCCCATGCGCCACACCGTGGAGGCGGAGCAGGGGACCGTCGAGTGGGCCCACGGCATTTTTGAGCTGGACCGGACGAACCTCGATGCATCGGATGTCATCGTCATGCTCTACTACGGCAACTACAGCGACTCCGGTACCGCCTGGGAGTGCGGCTATGCTTTTGGCAAGGGCATTCCGGTGGTCCTCGTCCACGTAAACGAAGACGCCGACTCGAACCTCATGATGCACGTGGGCTCGGCCACGAACATCCGTCTGAGCGACCTCGAAACCTACGACTTCGAGACCCTCCCACGGTACGAGTACGAAGGCAAAATGTTCTAAAATGAGACAAAAAAGCGCTGACCTTGCGGTCAGCGTTTTTCGTTTTTTACAGCTTGAAGCAAATGCAACTCATGGTAGCGAGGAGCCGGCCGGTGTTGTCCGTGACCTCCACTTCGTAGAAGCCGGTGGTGCGGCCGTCCTTTGTGCACCGGGAGGTGGCATAGAGTACATCGCCCTTGGCTCCGCTCAAGTAGGAGATGCTGTTCTGCAGCCCGACGCTGGGCTTGTGAAGGTGGTTGCAGTGGGCGGAGAAGGCAAGGTCTGCCAGGGTGAAGATGGCGCCGCCCATGACACCCCCGACGGCGTTGCGATGCCGCTCCGTGACGACGAGTTTCGTCACGCACTTCTCTTCGCTCAGTTCCTCGATGGTGATGCCGTTTTCGGTGGCGAACCGGTCGTCTTTGAAAAACTCCTGCGCTTCCTGCAGGCTCTGGAATACTGCCATAGTGTCGGGCCCCTTTCTATATGGTTTGCATTATAGAGGTTTTTTCCAAGGATTGCAATTTTCGAAGGCCTCAGTGTGTTATAATGGCCGCAGTATCACAGCAAGACACCAAAAGAAAGCAGGCCCTCTTATGACCAACTATTTCGAAAAAAGCCTCTTCATCAACCCGAGCCTGGCGGACGCTGACGGGCTCCTCAGCCGGTACGAGACCTTCAACCTCTTCATGGACCTGGCGGACGACCACGCCGGGGAGATCGGCGTCGCCTGGCGGCACATCTCGCCCCGGAACCTCTTCTGGCTGACAGTCAAGACGAAAGTGGTTTTTGAAGAGCGGCCGAAGATGGGGGAGACCGTGACCCTCTCCACCTGGGTCGAAGAGCCCACGAAACTCCGGGGCGACCGTTCCTATGAAATGCGCCGGGGAGACAAACTCCTCGTCCGGGGCAAGACCGAGTGGGCCGTTCTCAACACGGAGACCATGAAGCTCATTCCCATTGCGGAAGTCTACCCGGAAGGCCTCGACTACAGCCGACCCTCCTCCTGCCCGGAAGGGTTCTCCCGGGTGAAGGACCACTTTGAAGCGGCCCACAAGTATGCGGAGTACACGGTGCGCTCCACGGACATCGACATTGGGCACCACATGAACAACGCAAAGTATGTGCAGGCCCTCCTCGGGACCTTCTCCAACGAGGAACTCCGGGAACTGGACCCGAAGACCTTCGACGTCATTTTCCGCAACTCCGTTTACGAGGGCGATGCACTGGAATTTTACAAACAACCCGGCACCGAGGGTGGCATTGATATCAAAGTCGCCGCCGGCGACATGACGGCCCTCTTGGTCCATATGGAATAAATCGCGAGAGAACGAGACTATGAAGAAGAAAAGCACGGCAGGAAGGACCCTGTACTACTACGGAAAAACGGTCATGAAGCACTGGCCCTTTTTCCTCATGGGCATTGTGGCGTCCTTCGGGTACGCTTACTGCCTGACCTTCCTGAACGCTCAAGCGGTGTCGAAGATCATTGACCGGGTGGCCGAGGGCGGCATTGCTTCGGACCAGGTCTTCTCGACGTTCATGCCCTACATCATCCTCCTGGTGGTGGCGAACGTGGTGGGGCAGGTCTGCTCGAAACTCCAGGACTACGCCGTATGGAAGCTGGAGATCCTCGGGTACTACGACCTGTCGACCCTGGTGTTCGACTCCCTGTCGAACCAGTCTATGACCTTCCACAACAGCCGCTTCGGTGGCGCCCTGGTGAGCCAGACGTCCAAGTTCACGAACGCCTATTCCTCCCTCGTGGAACTGTTCAACTATTCTTTGGTCCCCCTCATTTCGGCGACGGTCCTGACCATCGTCCTGCTGGCGCCCCTGGTGCCCCTGTACGTAGCCATTCTGTCGGCCATTCTGGTCATCTACGTCATTGTGGTCTGGCTCCTGTTCCGCCGCACCCTGCCCCGGAACACCGTGGCCGCCAGCGCCCAGAACCGCCTCTCCGGGGAGCTGTCCGACAGTATCACCAACATTCTGGCGGTCAAGACCTCCGGCAGAGAGGCATATGAGAAGGACCTGTTCACCACCGCCAACAAAGAAGTGCGGGCGGCAGACTCCCGCCGCATGCACGCGACCCTGCTCAGCGCCTCTGTGGCGGCGGGCATCATCGTCATCATCATGGTCATCCAGACCATTTTTGTGGCCGGGGGCAATGCCTGGTACGGCATCAGCGCCGGTACCCTGGTCCTCATTTTCTCCTACACCCACAACCTGACCCTGCGCTTTAACATGATCAACCAGACCATGACGGTCATCAACCGGGCCTTCGGCGACGCCGCCGAAATGACCCAGAACCTGGATGAGCCCCGGCTGGTGGCAGATGCGGAAGATGCCGAAGACCTGGTGGTCACCGACGGCGCCATCTCCTTCGAACACCTGAGCTTCCAGTATACGGACGGCCGGTCGGAAGACGCCGACCCGGAGGAAGAAGGGGCGGAGCCCGGAGCCGCGGGGCCGAGAGAGAACATCTTCACGGACTTCTCGATGGAAATTCCCGCCGGCCAGCGCATCGGCCTCGTGGGCCGGTCCGGCTCGGGGAAGACAACGCTCACGAAACTGCTCCTGCGTCTGGAAGACATCCAGGAGGGCAGCATCAAAGTCGACGGACAGGACGTCTCGAAGGTGACCCAGGTGTCCCTGCGCCGGCAGATCGCCTATGTGCCTCAGGAGCCCCTTCTGTTCCACCGGACCATTGCGGAGAACATTGCCTATGGCCGGCCCTCTGCCTCCATGGAGGAGATCCGGGAGGCGGCGAAAGAGGCCAACGCCCTCGAGTTCATCGAAAAACTTCCGGAGGGCTTTGAGACCATCACCGGGGAGCGGGGCGTAAAGCTCTCCGGGGGACAACGGCAGCGCATCGCCATTGCCCGGGCCATTCTGACGGACGCACCCATCCTGGTGCTGGACGAAGCCACTTCTGCCCTCGACTCCGAGAGCGAGAAGATGATCCAGGAGGCCCTCGGGAACCTTATGAAGGACCGCACTTCCATCGTCATTGCCCACCGGCTGTCCACGGTGTCGAACCTGGACCGCATCGTCGTCCTGAAGGACGGGGCGGTCGTCGAGGACGGGACCCATGCTCAGCTCGTTGAGAACGGCAAAGAGTATGCAGGCCTCTGGGAGCGTCAGACCGGCGCTTTCCAGGCATAAGAAGAATCAAAAAAGAAGCCCGTCGGGCTTCTTTTTTTATGAGAACTTTTTCACTTGATGTCCAGTTTCGGGGGCTCGTCCAGGTGTTCGGAGACGTATTTTCCGTCCTTTTTCCGTTGGCGCACACATTCCGTCAGCAAGTACTCGATTTGCCCGTTTACGGACCGGAAGTCGTCCTCCGCCCATGCGGCGATTTGATTGTAGAGCGTTTCGCTTAACCGCAGGGGAACTTGTTTCTTTGCTGCCATGGCTAGCCTCTCTTATTTCCAAAAGATAAACAGGTCGGTAAGTATGTCTATTATAACATCTATGACCCGAAAGATACGTTGAAATTTAGTTCGTTCTTTTTTCTCCATGGTGGCACCTTAGTAGAGGGAGCCGGAGTTTACGACGGGCTGGGTGTCTTTCCCGGCACAGAGGACGACGAGAAGGTTCGACACCATGGCGGCTTTCCGCTCTTCGTCCAGGTCCACCATGTCGGACTCGTTGAGTTTTTCGAGAGCCATTTCCACCATGCCGACGGCGCCGTCGACGATCATCTTCCGGGCGTCGACCACAGCGGCTGCCTGCTGTCTTTGGAGCATGACCGCGGCGATCTCCGGGGAGTAGGCGAGATGGGTGATGCGGGCATCGATGATCTCAAGGCCGGCGGCCTCCACTTTGGTCTGGATCTCATCCCGGATCCGCTTGGCGACAAGTTCGGTAGAACCGCGAAGGGAACCGTCGTCTGCCTCGCCGTCACCGGTGGTGTCCACGTCCGGGGCGACATCGTAAGGGTAGACCTTTGCAACGTTCCGCACGGCGGTGTCCGCCTGCAGGGACAGGTACTCTTTGTAGTTATCGACGTCAAAGACAGCTTTCGCGGTGTCCTTGACTTTCCACATGACGGCGACCCCGATCTCTACCGGGTTGCCGAGGGCGTCGTTGACCTTCTGCTTGGAGTTCGAAAGGGTCATGACCTTCAGGGAGATTTTCTTGGAAGCCCGGGACAGCGCCTCCAGGTCCTTGGTGTCCTCCGACTTGGTGCCCTTTGCCAGAGCGCCGAGAATGCCGCTGCCGCCGGCCACGTCACCGGACTGACCGAGCTGGGTGTACTGGGCGGGGTTCAGGGACGTGCAGAAGGGGTTGACGAAGTAAAAGCCTTCGCCTTTCAGAGTGCCCTTGTACTTGCCGAAGAGGGTGAGGACCAGGGCCTCCTGGGGTTTCAGGACCTTGAGCCCCGCCAGGCAAATGGGGAGAACTACCCAGAGGACGCAGCCGAGACCTCCCAGAAGGACGCTGCCTCCGGCGAATCCCGTGATGATCATGAGGGTGGCGGCGATGAGCCCCAGCACAATGGCGAAGAGCATGGGCATACCGTTCTTTTTTGTTGTATAAATTTTTTCTGTCATAAAAAACACCTCTTCCTTATAAATTATTCAAAGTTTGGTGCAACTCCGAAGAGTTTTGGAGATGCAATCTGTGTGATATCATTTTGATATCATCTACACTTTCATTATACAAACTCCCAAAAGGTTGTCAAGCACTTTCAGACAAAATTGCATTCCGAGAATAAACTGTCTATAATTTTTTACAAAACCACATAAACGAAAGGAGCCACTTTATGGCTGTTCAGAAATCTTATTTTACCTTCCCCTCTGCCTCCAAGGAGAACGTCACCATTCAGTGCGTCCGCTGGCAAGACCCGGAAAAGGCCCCCATTGGCGTGGTGCAAATTACCCACGGGCTTTCCGAAAACACGGAGATGTTTGAAGACCTTGCTATCTTCCTTGCGGAGCACGGCTACGTCTGCGCCGGCATGGACTTTTTGGGCCACGGCAGAACGGTGGGCCCCGGCTGCACCGGCATTGCTCCGGATGACACTAACGACGCCATCTGGAAGGACATGTTTACCCTCTACAACCTTTTAAGAGAAGAGTTCCCAGACCTGCCCCACTTCTCCTACAGCCACAGCATGGGTTCCGTCATGGTCCGTGCGTTCCTGGCGATGTACCGGGACTCCCTCCACATTAACGCCTGTTTCCTCTCCGGAGACTCTGCCCTGCCTTCTTTCCTTTGCGATTTGATCCCCGGCGCCCATGTCATCGGTAAGTTGATTTCCCGGTACCCGAAGGACCTGATCAAGAGACAGGCCACTTACGTGGAAAAGAACTACGGAGACCACCCGCCCCTCTTCCGGCGGCTCCTCCTCTTCTGGCTGTCCTTTGACCAGCAGAACATCAAAAACTACATCAACAGCCCCTACAGCGGCGGGGCCAACGCGGACTTCCGCCATGTCATCGGGTTTATGACCAAGGCCTTTTCCACCTTTGCCTTAGGCTACGAAAAGGGCTGGCAGGAAAAGATCCCGGACGAAACCTTTCTCTTCCATGGCTGCGGCCACTGGGACTTCCCGGGCCTTTTAGGCTTCGGCCCTAAAATTTTGCATAAGCAGCTGAAGGCGGCCGGCAAGCAGACGGAACTGAAGCTGTACATGACCGCCATGCACGAACCCCACGGAGAACGCCACATCCGGGACGAATTCCATAACGACGTTCTTGGAGCTTTCAACAGCCACAACCCGCTAGCGTAAAGAGAAACAGAAAAAGCCGTGTCACACATCGTGACACGGCTTTCGTATTGCTGTTTTTTAGCCCTTTTTATGAGTTAAAGAATTTCTACTTTTTCTCCTTGTCCCACCCGGCCCGGATGCTCCGGCAACCAATGGCGGTGAGGATGGCGGAGACCAGGGTCACCGCGGCGGCGGCCCAGAGGCTCACGAGCCCGACCACTGTGAGGATCATGACGGCGGCCTTTAGGACAATGGTGGTCACCGTGTTGGCACGGGCCAGACGGAAGGCCCGGCGGGCGGTCCGAAGGAGCTTCGGGACCCGGGAGGGAGCTTCCGGTATGATGACCGTGTCGACGGTGTCGAGGACCCCGGCAGACCGGTAGGCCCCGAGGGCGACCCCTTCGTCGGCAAAGTCGAGGAGGGCGGCGTCTTTGATTCCGTCTCCCACGAAGACCAGGGTGCCGTTTTTCGAAAGGTTCCCGGCGAAGGTCTGCAGGGCAGCTTTCTTGTCTTCCGGTGCGAGTTCCGAGCCGATTTCGTCAATGGACAGCTCTTCCGCCAGCAGTTTCGAGGGGCCTCTGGCGCCGCCGGTCAACATGGTGACGTGCTCGAGGCCGAGGGCGTGGAGTTCCTCGACGGCATCGGCGGCATCCCGCCGGGCATTGTCGGAGGTGACGATGCACCCGATATACTTCTGGTCCACGGCGACGTGGAGCTTGTTGCCGGCCTGGTGGCTTTCCCGTACGTCGATCCCTTCGGCCAGCATGCACCGGACGTTGCCGGCGACGACCCGGTGGCCGTTCACATAGACGCTGACCCCGAGCCCGGGGACTTCCGTGAAGTTGGCAAGGGTATTTTTGTCGATGGGCTTTCCGTAAGCCTTGACGATGCACTCGGCAATGCGGTGGGCCGACAGGGCCTCCGCTTTGGCCGCGAGCTCCAGAAGCAGGGCGGAGGTGTACCCTTCCGCCGGGATCATATCGATGATGTCCGGCTCACCCTTCGTGAGGGTGCCGGTCTTGTTGAAGACCACTTTTTCGGCGTTGCCGAGGGTCTCGAGGGGGCCGTCGCCCCGGACGAGGACACCGTTGTAAAAGGCGGTGCCGAGACCGTTTTCAAAAATGAGGGGGTTGTGGAGCAGGAGCTCTGCAGAACCCGCCAGAATCATAAAGGTGAAGCCGATGCGCATCCACTGGTGCCAGTCTCCGGTGAGGAGAGAAGGCACAATCCCAAGGCCGAGGCCCAAAACCAGGACCACGATGCCAAAGGCGGTGGAGAACTTTCGGTCGAATTCCCCTTCCCGGGACTCCGCGGCGGAGTCATCATACATGAAGTCGATGACTTTCTGGGCGGTGGAATCTTCATAGGATGCGGTGGTGACCAGCTGCAGCTCCTCGGAGGCGACCACCATACCGGCGGAGACCTTGTCTCCGGCAATGACGTTCTTGAGGGCGGTGTCTCCGGACAGAAGGACGGTGTCGAGGGTGGCACTGCCGCCGGCTACATAGCCGTCTATGGGGATGAGTTCGTTTTCCCGGACCAGAATGGTCTCTCCGGGCCAGACCTTTTCCGGGGAGACCGCCATGAAGCCGCCGTCCCGGTGGACGAGGACCTGGTCCACTTCGAAGTCTTCGAGGGCCCCGAACAGGGCGTCAGAGTGAGCGGCGTTCAGCGAGGTCAGGAACCCGGCCAGAACGTAGAGGAACATGGCCGCTGTAGAGGCCGGGAACTGTCCGATGAAGATGCCGCCAATGGTGGCGATGGTCACGAGGACGTCGGAGTCCAGGACCTTGAGCCGAACGAGTTTCGACAGGCCGTCCATGATGACCTCATAAGACAGGATGAGGAAAGCGACGACCAGGAAGGCGATGGACATGAAGCTGGCGCCTTCGGCGTCCGTGTCGGAGAAGTTGAAGAAGAGGCCGAAGCCCAGGAGGACTCCGCCCAGAAGGAGCTGGAAGAGCTTGAACCCGGGGCTTCCGAAGCCCGGAAGGACGCTGGTGCGCACGGTGCTGACCCGTTCGGGGCGGGGCGCCGGTTCTTGTTCTGCTTTGGACGCCTTCGGTGCTTCCGGCTCGTCGAGGGGGAAGGTGTCTTCGCCCGTCGGGGTGGAGGGCGCGACCGGGGCGTCGTCGAAGAGAGTCGGCACCGGGGTCGGGGGCAGCCGGTCGGTATGGGACGGCTGGTCCTCCAGCAGTGCTTCCACTTTATTCCGGGACTTCTCGGCAACGGTGTCTGCCGCTTTTGCCGATACATCGCGGATGTATTTTTCCTGTTTTGCCAAAAGGGGTTTCCTCCTTTCCGCAGTATTCTTTAATCACTTTATTCTACTAAAAGATTCTTTTCATTGCAACAAAGGGAAATTCTGCTATAATATTCCGCGACAGAGAGGAGGGACAGACATGCTCAACGAGTTTTCCAGGACACAGTTGCTCTTCGGGCCGGAAGCCATGGAGAAACTGGCGAACAGCCGGGTGGCGGTCTTCGGCGTCGGCGGCGTCGGCGGCTACACGGTGGAAGCCCTGGCCCGTTCCGGAGTGGGCGCCCTCGACCTCATCGATGACGACCGCGTCTGTCTCACCAACGTGAACCGGCAGATCATTGCGAGCCGCTCCACCGTCAACCAGTACAAAGTGGACGTGGCGGAAACCCGGGTCCACGACATCAACCCAAAGTGCAAGGTCACAAGTTTCCGGACTTTTTACCTGCCGGAGACCCGGGACCTCTTCGACTTCCGGGAGTACGACTACGTGGTGGACGCCATTGACACGGTCACCGGGAAACTGCAGCTTATCGAGCAGGCCCGGGAATGTGACACCCCCATCATCTGCGCCATGGGCGCCGGGAACAAACTGGACCCCACGGCTTTCAAGGTGGCGGATATCTATGACACCCAGGTCTGTCCTCTGGCCCGGGTCATGCGCAAAGAGTGCCGCAAGCGGGGCATCGAGTCCCTGAAAGTCGTCTACTCAGAAGAGCCGCCCATCCGGCCCCTGGACGATATGTCTATTTCCTGTCGGTACCATTGTATTTGCCCGCCGGACGTCACCCGGCACTGTACCGACCGTCGGGACATCCCCGGCTCCGTCTCCTTCGTCCCCTCCGTCGTCGGCCTCATCATCGCCGGCGAAGTGGTCAAGGACCTGACGGCAGAAGAACGGGCAAGAGCCTACGCTGCCGAAGAGAAATAAGTAATACCAAAAAGGCACCCCTGCACGGGGTGCCTTTTTCGTTGTGGTGTTCAGCCCAGAGCCACGTCTAAGATCATCATCAGGGTGAACCCGACGGCGAAGAAGACGGTGGGCCAGTTCGAATGCTTCCCTTCTGTCATTCCGGGAATAAGGTCTTCGATGCAGACGTAGATCATGGCGCCGGCGGCGAAGGCCAGAAGATAGGGAAGAATGGCGGTCGCCAGAGCGGCGAACAAAATGGTCAGAATGCCGGCGACCGGTTCCACCGCACCGGAAAGGGTGCCGTAGAGGAAGGCTTTGCCCTTGGAGTTGCCGGCGGCCCTCAGGGGCATGGAGATGATGGCCCCTTCCGGGAAGTTCTGAATGGCGATACCAATGGACAGGGCGAGGGCAGCGGACAGGGAAATGTCCATGTTGCCTCCGGCCCAGCCTGCCAGAACGACGCCGACGGCCATGCCCTCGGGGAAGTTGTGGAGGGTGACGGCCAGGACCAGCATAATGGTCTTGTTGAGGTGCCCCCGGTCAACGCCGTGGGTGATCTCGGGGTGTTCCGGGTCCACGTGCAGGTGGGGGATGACCTCGTCGAGGATGAGTAAGAAGAGGATGCCGAACCAGAAGCCGACGGCGGCGGGGACGAAGGCCCAGGTGCCCTTGTCTTCGGCGTATTCCAGGGATGGGATGAGCAGGGACCAGACGGAAGCGGCCACCATGACGCCGGCGGCGAAGGCTTCGAGGATCCGCTCCAGCATGCGGCTCATCTGCTTTCGCATGAAGAACACGCAGGCGGAGCCCAGCGTGGTCCCGAGGAAGGGGATCAGCAGCCCGTATGCGACTTGTGCATTCATATGGTTCTCTTTTCTAAGGCGATTTACACCCGGTTCAGCCGCGTGTCGTCTTCGAGGGCGTTGCGCAGCCGTTTGGCGGCGGTGTCTTCATCGGCCACGAAGAAGAGGTGGAACCCGTTGTTACACTCGGCCATGAACTCGAGGAAGGGGCCGTTCGCGTAAGGGTTGAAGTCCCCGACGACGGCCATTTTCATCTGGTTTTGCTGAAGCCGGTCCCGCACTTTGCCCGGGAAGCCCGTCAGCGGGTCCCAGAACTTTTGGGGGAAGGCCTCCTGGTTGATGGCGATGAGGTTCGTACCGCCCTGGTATTTGATGGTGGTGAAGAGCTGCTCCGCGGTGTCGTCGGTCTTGATGAACACTTCATCGGAGTTGACGACGGCAATGTCGAGCCCGTCCACCGGTTTGACGTCGATCACGGTCATGGAAGGTGCCTCCGTAATGCTGAAATTTGTGACAATTATAGTTTATTCGCAGGCGATGTGCAATAGCAGCTCCACAATGCGTTCCATGGACTCGACGGGCACATACTCGTACCGGCCGTGGAAGTTGTGGCCCCCGGCGCAGAGGTTCGGGCAGGGGAGCCCTTTGAAGGAGAGCATGGCCCCGTCGGTACCGCCCCGGATGGGCTGGATGCGGGGCGTGATGCCGAGGGCCTCCATGGCGGCGGCCGCCCGGTCGACGAGGTAGAGGTAGTCGGGCTCGATCTTTTCCCGCATGTTGTAGTACTGGTCTTTGAGCTCTACCGTAACGACCCCGTCGCCGTACCGGTCGTTCAGGTCGGCGGCCAGGGTGAGGAGTCGTTCCTTCTTCTCTTCAAAGAGGTCCCGGTCGTGGTCCCGGACAATGTACTGAAGGGTCGCGGACTCGGTGCCGCCCTCCATTTCGCAGAGGTAGTAAAACCCTTCCCGGCCCTCGGTCTTCTCCGGGACCTGGTCGGCGGGCAGGGCACACTGGAACTGGGCGGCGATGGCCGCGGCGTTCACCATTTTGCCCTTGGCCTCCCCGGGGTGGACCGTGACGCCCTTCACGGTGACGGTGGCGGCCGCCGCGTTGAAGGTCTCATACTCCAGTTCTCCGAGGGCCCCGCCGTCCACGGTGTAGGCGACGTCCGCACCGAACTGCTTTAAGTCGAAAAACTCGGTGCCTTCCCCGATCTCTTCGTCCGGGGTAAAGCCGATGGCGATGCGCCCGTGCCGGTACTTCGGCTCCGGGGACTTCAGGTCTTCCAACAGCACTTCTGCCATGGTCATGATCTCCGCGACCCCGGCTTTGTCGTCGGCCCCGAGGAGGGTGGCGCCGTCCGTCGTGATGATGGTCTGGCCCACATAGTCGGAGAGCTCCGGGTAGACGGAGGGGGAGAGGACCAGGGGCTTGTCCTTCGAGCCTCGGACCGCCGGCCCCAGGATGATGTCTCCGCCGTCATAGTGTTCCGTGAACTTCGGCTGCACATCGGTGCCGGAAGTTTCGGGGGAGGTGTCCATGTGGGAGATGAACCCGAGGACTTCGTCGGCCTCCACGGTGGCCGGGACGGCGGCATACACATAGTTGTGTTCCTCGTCCCAGACGACGTCGGCGGCGCCCATGGCTACCAGTTCATCGCGGAGGAGTCTGCCGAGGTCTCGCTGTTTCCCGGTGCTGGGGTGTTCCCCGGAAGTTTCCGAAGACTGGGTGTCAATGGCGATGTACCGTAAGAACTTTTCGATGACGTCTTTCATGATTCTTTACTCCATAAATAACAGTAAGCTTGTGTCCGGGCGGCGAAATACTCTTTACGGAGCAGCACCCGGACTTCTTCTTTGGTGTACCACCCGGGGATGATCTCCTCTTCGGCGGAGGTACTTTCCTTGAACTCTCCGGAAGCGGTCCCGAAGATGCAGATGTTTTTCTCGTTGGAGAAGCCCACCGCGGCGAAGGAGTGGTCCAGCTTGTCGTCGATGGACTCGAGGGTCAGCCCGGTCTCCTCCCACAGTTCCCGTTTGGCGCTCTCTTCCGGGGTCTCGCCCGGGTCGATGAGCCCGGCGGGGACGTTGTAGACCCAGTCGCCGCAGGCGAGGCGTAATTCCTTGCTGATGAGGAGCTTCTCTCCGGTGGGGTCGGTGATGAAGAGAACGACGGAATCGGCCTCTTCCCGCTGCAAACGGGCAAAAGGGTCTTCGGCTTCACAGATGCCGTGGTCCCGGGAGATCATCTCGTACACCTTCTCGGAACCGTCCTTCAATTCATAGGTGAGGTCATACCGGTCCACGAACTTCCCTTCGTGGACTTTCTCCAGGCTCTTAAACTTCATGAGAGGCCTCCTCTTCCAGCTGACTTTTGTATTCCAGACCAAAGAGTTCCATCGCCTTTATGATGGGGCGCATCGATTCGCCGAGGTCACTCAATGCGTATTCCACTCGGGGTGGAACTTCGGGAAAGACGGTCCGGGTGACGATGCCGTCCTCTTCCATAGAGCGCAGGCTGTCGGTCAGGACTTTCTGGCTGATGCCGTCCAGGTTTTTGCGCAATTCATTGAATCGACAGGGGCTTTCTAAAAGGTTTCGTATGATCAAAAGTTTCCATTTGCTACCGACCAGTTGTACGGTGGTGGCGACAGGGCACTCCGGTAGTTCATTGCGAGTTTTCATGGGAAAGCCTCCATAGGTTTCTGATGGAATGTTACATTTTGTTTTGCTTCTAACACTTAAATAGCATACCACACTCCGCGGGTTTTGCCTACATTTTTGGAAAAAGGCACGCCGGTGGGGATGGTTACAAAAAGGTGCCTACTGTTGCACTTCCCCGCAAGGCCCTATAATGAGGGAAAAGATGATGAAAGGAGGAACGTATCATGGCATTGGAAAACCTTGCCGGTTGGAATGACGATAAGACTGCCGCTGCCTGCGGTACCGCTGGTGGTGCATCCGACGAGCCGGCCGAAGCACCTGCAGCTTGCGGTGCTGCCGGAGAACCGGAAGAGACTCCCGCCGCCTGCGGAAGTGCCTGCGGCGCCGGGGACCAGTAATCCTCGGCTTGTCCTCC
>JAFUZN010000124.1 GCA_017476565.1 Clostridia bacterium | reverse complement strand
GACCACGAAAACATCACAACGGTCCTTCCCTTCCATAAGAAGAAGTTCAAGGACCGCTACTTCATGACCACCAAGCAGAACTGCATGCCTACCTCCGGCACCTTCCGAACCGGGAAGGAAACCGTCGAGTTCTCGAAGGACACCTGTTTTACGAACCTCGACTGGGGCCGGGTCTGCACCCCCTATAAGCTCTGCTGGTACTGGGGCAACGGCTCCACATGGCTTCCGGGAGAGGATGGCAAAGACCACCTCTTCGGCTTTGAGATCACCTGGGCCATCGGAGACGAGTCCAACGCGACTGAAACCGCCATCTTCTATGACGGCAAGGCCCACAAGTTCGGCGCCATCGACGTCGAGACCTTCCCGAAACCGGACAAGTACATGGAACCCTGGCATTTCGTCTCGGAAGACGGTCGGTTCGACATGACCATGACCCCCTTCTACGACCACCACTCCGACCTCAACGTCTTCGTCATGCGGATGCACTCCCACCAGGTCCACGGCCTGTGGAACGGCACCGCCACCCTGGACGACGGCACGGTCCTTCACATCAAGGACATGTATGCCTTCTGTGAGTACGTGGAAAACCGCTGGTAAAAAGCGCTAAAAGGCCCTTCCCATTTTGGGAAGGACCTTTTCTCATTCTGTTTCTTTATGCCTTTTCAGCCACAGTGAGGGACGCGACCGTGAAGTCATTATTGGAAATGGCCATGCGGACCCGGGTCTGCAGCTTTTTGTCCTTTAAGAGGACTTTGGCAGAATTCGTCGGCAGGTCCACCTTCGCCCAGGCGCCGTCGATGCGGTTGACGGCGTTCTCCACTTTCCGTACACAGTTATCGCAGTGCATGCCTTCAATGGACACATCTGCAATGTACGGGTAGTGGCTCTCGTCTTTGTCGGCGGGCTCCACTTTTTCTCCGGGACCGGCGTCTCCCCCCGCTCCGCAACAGCCTTCGTCCAGCTGCTTGCGATAATTCCGGATGGTGATGAACGCGACTACACCCAGGACCGCGACGATGAGGATGGTAACGAGGATTCCGCTACTGGACATAAAACTCTCTCCTTTGCACTTCGGTTTGCTTTCGCTAACTACTGCTATTATCTTATCCCCGAAGGCAGGTTATTGTCAATGAAAACCAAGACAATCCTTACCAATGAGAGTATAATACCTTTAGAGAAACCATGAAGTGAAAGGAGTTTTTCCATGAGTAACTATGACAATTCCTGGTACAAGGACCTAGTCGTCTATCAGATCTGGTGCCGTTCCTTCAAAGACGGGAACGGAGACGGCATCGGAGACCTCTGGGGCGTGCTCGAGGAGCTGGACTACATCAAAGGCCTCGGCTGTAATGCCATCTGGTTCTCCCCCATTTACCCGTCTCCCCAGGCGGACTACGGCTACGACATTGCGAATTACTATGACATCAACCCGGAGTACGGAGACCTGAAACTCTTCCAGAAGGTCCTGAAAGAGGCCCACAAGCGAGACATGAAGGTTTTCATGGACCTGGTGGTCAACCACTCTTCCGACGAGTGTGAGTGGTTTAAAGAAGCCTGTAAATCGCGGGAGAACCCCTACCACGACTACTACATTTGGCGGGACCCGAAATATGATAAGAAAGGCAACCGGCGGCCTCCCAACAACTGGATCTCCCTCTTTGAGGGCGGTGCCTGGAAATATGTGGAGAGTGTCGACCAGTATTACCTCCATGTTTTTGCGGAAAAGCAGCCCGACCTGAACCACGACAACCCGAAGGTCCGGGAAGAGGTCAAAAACATTATGCGTTTTTGGCTCGACATGGGTGTCGATGGCTTCCGGGAAGACGTCATCACCTTCATTTCCAAAAGAGAAGGACTTCCCAACGGCTTCCCCCTCCCCATTGCAGCAGGCATTGAGCACTACAACAAGGGACCCCACCTCATGGAGTACCTTCGCGAGTACCGGAGTGTAGCCGATGAATACGACTGCATCCAGGTGGCCGAGTCCCCCCTGACCGGCGCAAAAGACGCAGTCAAGTTCACCGTCGGCAAAGACAAGGTCTTCGATATGATGATCACCTTCGACCATATGAACGCCGACTGCTTCATGACAGACACCATCCACCTGCCCTTCTCCCTGCGGCGGTTCAAGAAAGCCCTTTCCTCCTGGCAGGACAATTTGAACGGCCGGGCGTGGAACTGCCTGTACCTCGAAAACCATGACCACCCCAGAGTCATTTCCCGGTACGGTTCCGAGAAGTATTGGAAGGAGAGCGGCAAGGCCCTTGCCACCTGCACCTACCTGCTCCAGGGCACCCCCTTCGTCTACCAGGGCCAGGAACTGGGCATGCTGAATAACCGCCTTGAAAAACTCGAAGACTTCAAGGACGTCGTCACCTTCAACAATGCAAAGCTCTTCAAGCGATTCGGCTTTTCTGACAAGTTCTACCTGAAGGTCGCGAACCTGACGAGCCGAGAAAATGCCCGGACCCCGGTCCAGTGGAGCAAAAAGAAACATGGGGGCTTCACCACCGGCGAGCCCTGGTTCTCTGTGAACCAAAACTATAAGACCATCAATCGCGATGCAGAGAAGAAGGACCCGGACTCCATTCTGAACTACTATAAACAGTTGTTTAAAGTCCGGAAAGAGAATGAAGTCCTTCTGAAGGGCGACTACAAAGAGTACGACCGGAAGAACAAAGACCTCTTCGTCTACGAGCGGACCCTCGGGAAAACGAAGGCCCTTGTGGTCACCTCGTTCTCTGATAAAAAGGAGACCTTCCATGCGCCAAAGGGCTTCGACCTGAAAAAGGGCAGGCTCCTTCTCTGCAATTACGAAGACCCGAAAACGAAGAAGGACAAATGCACCCTTCGCCCCTATGAGACCCGGGTCTATCTTTGGAAATAAACCCTTGCATTTTAGCGGGTTCCGTGCTATCATATTTGCCTGTACAACGTCAGAAGGAGGTGCGCTACATGCCGAATATCAAGTCTGCGAAAAAACGTGTCATCGTCAACAACACGAAGGCTCAGAGAAACAAGTCCCGCAAGTCTGCTCTGAAGACCGCTCTCAAGAAGGCCAACCTTGCCATTGAGACCAACGCGGAAGACAAGGACGTTCTCGTCAAAGAGGCCATCAAAAAGATCGACCAGGCTGCTGCCAAAGGCATTCTTCATCCGAACAATGCGGCCCGCAAAAAATCGGCCCTCACGCTGAAGGCGAATGCGGCTGAATAAGCGCAGCTCTTCCTACTAAAAAAGGAATCACAAAAGACCTCAGGAATTCTCCTGAGGTCTTTTTTCATATGCTTTTAATGAGCCGGTTGCATCACAGAGGCAGAGGTCTCTACAAAACCAACATCTTTCAGGGCGAACTGCTGGCCTCCCAGAATCTTTTTGTTACGGGAGCCGCATTTCGGACAGACGCCCTCGTTCTCCATGACATTGTACATGGCATAGCAGTCAGTGCAGAGCCCTTCTCCTCTCGGTCGTATCATGCGAAGCTGTGCCCCTTTGAAGATGGGGCGGTCCTCAATGACGATTTCGAAATACTTTTCGAAGAAGACCGGGAGGTAGCCGGAGAGTTCCCCTACTTCCAGTGTGATGTAGGCGATTTTTTCGATCCCGTTTTCCACAGCGGCCTCTTCGGCGAGGTCCACCGCTTTTTTCAGCACACTGATCTCATGCATGGTTCTGCCTCCTGTTTATGCGCGAATTCTCTTGATGGCCAGTTTCTTGGTCTTCTTGAGTTCTTCTTTGACGACCTTCGGGATGAGGTCCTCATAGACGACACCCTCGGTGCATTCCTCGTCCGGAAGCCGGCTCAGATGAATGGCGTCGAAGTTGCACTGGACGGTGCAGAGACCGCAGCCGATGCAGATCTTCTGATCGACCAGAGCGGCGCCGCAGCTGAGGCAGCGGGCCGTTTCGGCTTTGACCTGCTCTTCCGTGAAGGTCAGGCGCTCATCGGAGAAGGATTTGATCTTCTGGGGGTCTTTCCCGGGGACCTGGCGGATACCGCGGTCGTAGCTGGAAATGACCATGTTGTCCTTGTCGATGTAATGGAAGTTATCTCTGCGGACACGACCGAGGGTCAGGCTATGGCCCTTCCAGACGAACCGGTGCAGGGACTCGGCGCCTTCTTTACCGGCGGCAATGGCACGGATCGCGAAGTTCGGGCCGGTGTAGACGTCACCGCCGACGAAGATGTCGGGTTCGTCCGTCTGATAGGTCCAGTCGTCCGCCTGGGCAGTCTGGTTCCGATTGAGTTTGACTTTAGTTCCATCAAGCAGGTTGCCCCACTGGATAGACTGGCCGATGGCGGCCAGGACAAAGTCTGCATCCAGGGTCATCGTGTCATCTTCATCATACTTCGGAGAGAAACGATGATCGGCATCGAAGACAGAGGTGCACTTTTTGAAGATGACAGAAGTGACCTTGCCGTTCTCTGCGACGATTTCTTTCGGGCCCCAGCCGCACTCAACAGTGATGCCCTCTTCTTCTGCTTCGAGGACTTCATCGTCCGCAGCGGGCATTTCGTCCCGGGACTCGAGACAGAGCATGGTGACCTTGTCGGCACCATAGCGGACTGCAGTACGGGCCACGTCGACTGCGACGTTGCCGCCGCCGACCACGATAACGTTGCCGGAGAGTTTGGGCATCCGTTCGAAGGCCACATCTCTCAGGAAGTCGATGCCGGAGACGACGCCTTCGGAATCTTCTCCGACGACACCGAGTTTCCGGCCGCCCTGGGCACCGATGGCCACATAGAAGCCTTT
>JAFUZN010000123.1 GCA_017476565.1 Clostridia bacterium | reverse complement strand
CACCGAAGTATGACGAGAACGACACCATCACGGTGGAAGCCGACTACGTCATCACCTCCATTGGTCAGTGCATCGACTGGGGCGGCCTCCTGGACGGCGAAAACATGGAATTCGTCCACGGCAACTACCCGAAGGCAGACCCCTTCACCTATCAGACTTCTGTTCCCGACATCTTCGTCGGCGGCGACGTCTACCACGGCCCGTCCTTCGTAGTCAACGCCATCGGTGAAGGCCACGAAGCGGCAGAATCCCTGCACCGCTATGTCCGCCCGACCTGCAGCTCCCTGACTCTGTCCCGTGAGCACAGACACTTCTTCGAGTTCGATAAGAACAACATTTCCATCGATTCTTATGACAACTCCAAGAGACAGAAACCCGCCCTGGTTACCGGTGTCGACACCGCCATGACCTTTGAGGAGTACAAACAGTGCTTCACCGAAGAGCAGGTCAAGATCGAGACTGCCCGCTGCCTGAGCTGCGGCGCTTCCGTTGTCGACCAGGTCGCCTGCATCGGCTGCGGCATCTGCACCACCAAGTGTGCTTTCGACGCCATCCACCTCGAGCGCACTCACCCGAACGCCTCCAACATGGTTCCCAGTGAACAGCGTATGGTGGAGCTCGCCAAGTACCTGCCGAAACGTGTTACAAAGATCGCTACCCGTGCGGTCAAAGACGCCGTTTCCAAGGTCACTTCCCGTTAAGATATTCTTTTAGGCATATTGAAAGAATAGAAAAAGCCCTCGAAGACTTCGGTCTTCGGGGGCTTTGCCCTATTCGGTCGGTTCTTGGCTGCGAAGAAAGTCAGACCCACTCTCCTCGTCCCAGCAGGGCGGCGGAACATGGGCCGACGGTGACCTTGCGGCCTTCCTGATAGATGACGTTCATGAGGGGCGTGAGCCCATCCAGTTCTTCCGGGAGCCAGTAGTCGATCTCGTGGGGGTTGCGGTTCGCAATGACCACCAGCGCATCGGCGTTGGCATCGAGGACCGGGTGGGTCCCGTCGATCCGCGCATAGCAGACACAGCCGGAGGCCCCGGAAATGGGGACGAACTGGCCGGTCTTCAGCACCGGGCAGGTCTTTCGAAGGAACCCGAGCCACGTGTACCAGGAAGAGAGGTTCGTGTCAATGTGGTCCCAGGGGAACCCTTTCCGGTTGAAGGGGTCTTTGTACCCCTGCATTCCCGCTTCATCGCCGTAGTAGATGGACGGGATGCCCGGCAGAGTGAACTGGATCGCGCTGGCGATCTTTTCCAGCTTGACTCCGAGTTCGTACTGGGCCGTAGAGAGGGCGTGACCGGACTGCCACTCCCGGTCTTTCCCGGTGCAGTCCTCTCCGGCGAGACGGGTGATGATCCGTTCCGTGTCGTGGGTCCCCAGCAGGTTCATGAGGATATCGACGATCTCTTTGGGGTAGTTCTCCGTGACCGTGAGGATCTTATCGAGGAAGAAGGAAGCGTCGTTGTCCGCCACAAAGTCGATGATGGCGTTGGCAAAGGGGTAGTTCATGACGCTGTCCAGCTCATTGCCGAGGAGGTACTTTCTCCGCTCGCTGTAAGCGACTTTGTTGGAGGCGTCCTCCCAGACTTCCCCAAGGACAATGGCGTCTTTCTTGGTGGCTTTCGCTCTCGCGTGAATCGCGGCGATGAACTCATCCGGCAACTCATCGGCGACGTCGAGGCGCCAGCCGTCGGCCCCCAGTTTCAGCCACTTCTCAATAATGCCGCCTTTCCCCGTGATGTATTCCATGTATGCAGGGTTCGTCTCTTTGACGTTCGGCAAAATGTCGAAGCCCCACCAGGAGTCGTACTTGTTCGGCCACTCCTGGAACTGGTACCAGGGGTAGTAGGGGGACTCTTTCGAGTTATAGGCCCCGAGGCTGTCATAGCGGCCCTTTTTGTTGAAGTAGACGCTGTCGTCGCCGGTGTGGCTGAAGACCCCGTCCAAAATGATTTTGATGCCCAACTGATGGGCGCGGATGCAAAGTTCCCGGAAGTCCTCTTCGGTGCCGAGCAGCGGGTCGATCTTCGAATAGTCTGCCGTGCTGTAACGGTGGTTCGTGTGGGACTCGAAAATGGGGTTCAGATAAATGACGGTGACTCCCAGGTTTCGAATGTAGGGGAGCTTTCGCTCAATGCCCTTGAGGTCTCCGCCGAAGTAGTCGTTGTTCCAGACCTTTCCTTCCGGATCCGGCCGCCAGCGGGGCTCGTCGAACCAGTTCATGTAGTCCCGGTCCGAAGGCACATGGTATTTCGGGATGCCGGAATTGAAGAACCGGTCCGGGAAGATCTGGTACATGGTGGCGCCCTTCAGGGCGTCCGGGGTCCGGTACCCTTTTTCGAAAACGGTGAGCTGCCAGAAAGAGGGGTCAATACGAATGTAGCCGTTGGAAAAGGCTCCTTTGTAGACCCGTTCCTGAGACCAGGGCGTATTGTACTCAAAGCAGTACCAGTAAAGCCCCGGGGCGTCCAGGGAGAGCTGAAGCTCCCACCAGCGGTTGCCGTCTTCATACTCATTCGTTCCGACCAGTTCGTAGGCGGTCTCTTCTCCGGAGGTGTCCTCGATAACGAGCATACGGGCGCTGTAACAGACAGCACCCGAATCGTAGGGGAGCAGGAGGCGGATCGTGGTTTTCTCACCGGCCTCCAGGGCTCCATATATGCTCTTGTACCTGGGGTCTCTAGAGTTATAGATCATTTCTTCATGGGCTTGCAGTGCCAAATGTCTCTTGCGTAGTCCTCAATGGAGCGGTCGGCGGCAAAGAAGCCGGCGCCGGCAATGTTCATGAGGGACATGTGGTTCCAGCGGTCTTTGTCGTTGGCGAACACGTCCACCATCTCCTGGCGGACCCGGTGATAGTCGGCGTAATCGGCCAGGACCATGTAGGGGTCGTGCTGGATCATGTTGATGGAGAGCTCGGGGAACTGGTTGCCGTTGATCCCGCGATTGATGAATTCGATGACATTTTTGATGTCTTCGTTGTTCATGAAATACTGGCTCGGCTCATACCGGGGCTGCAGGGTGGCCACTTCGTCAGAGGACATGCCGAAGATGAAGATGTTGTCTTCTCCGACCTGGTCGTAGATCTCGACGTTGGCGCCGTCCATGGTGCCAAGGGTGACCGCACCGTTGATCATGAGTTTCATGTTGCCGGTGCCGGATGCCTCCGTGCCGGCCAGAGAGATCTGCTCGGAAATGTCGGAGGCGGGCATGAGGTGTTCGGCCATGGAGACACAGTAGTCTTCAATGTAGATGACTTTGATGCGGCCTTTGACGTCCGGGTCATTGTTGATGACCTGGGACAGGTTGACGATGAGGCTGATGATCTTCTTCGCCATGTAATACCCGGAAGCGGCCTTCGCACCGAAGATGTAGGTCCGGGGGGTGAAGTCCATGTTCGGGTTTGCCTTCAGCATCAGGTAATTGTTGATGATCTCAAAGACGTTGAGGTGCTGTCTCTTATACTCGTGGAGACGCTTGACCTGGACGTCGAAGAGGGAGTCGGGGTCGATGACGAGCCCCTGCTTTTCCTTGATGTAAGCGGCGAAGGCCTCTTTATTGTGCTGTTTGATGGTCCCGAAGGTGTCGAGGACCTGTTTGTCGTCTGCAAAGTTTCTCAGCTTGCCCAGCTCACTGGCGTCATTGATGAAGCCGTCCCCGATGAGCTCCGTAATGTAGGAGGTGAGCTCCGGGTTGGACTGGCAGAGCCAGCGACGGTGAGCAATGCCGTTAGTGACGTTTTTAAACTTGGAGGGAGTCAGCTGATAGAAGTCAGAGAAGACCGTTTGCTTCAGGATCTCGGAGTGCAGGGCAGAGACGCCGTTGACACTGTGGCAGGTGGCCACGCAGAGGTTGGCCATACGGACGATGCCGTTGGAGATGATGGCCATGTCTTCGACCTTCCGGGCGTCGTGGGTGACGTCCCAGACGAACTCTCTGTAGCGGCGATCGATCTCTTCCACGATCTGGTAGATGCGGGGGAGGAGCAGGCGGAAGATGTCTTCCGGCCAGCACTCGAGGGCCTCTTTCATGACTGTGTGGTTGGTGTAGGCGAAGGTCTGGGTGACGATCTTCCAGGCGTCGTCCCAGCCGTAGCCGCACTCATCGAGGCAGATCCGCATGAGTTCCGGGATGCCCAGAGTCGGGTGAGTGTCATTGATATGGATGGCCGTCTTCAGCGGAATGCTGTCGATGGTCTTATGGTGTCTCAGGTGGCGCTGGACCAGGTCCTGCAGGGAGGCGGAGACCAGGAAGTACTGCTGGCGCAGTCTCAGCATCTTGCCTTCCGGATGGTTGTCAGAGGGGTAGAGGACCTTACAGATGGCTTCTGCCATGGCCTGCTTTTCCACGGCACGGATGTAGTCGCCCTGGTTGAAGAGGCTCATGTCGAAGCCGGGGGCGTCCGCTTTCCAGAGGCGGAGGACGGAAATGCCCTTGCCGTCGTTGCCGGAGATGTACATGTCATAGGGGACCGCGATGACGGAGGTGGCGTCGGTGACATTGGAGGTGTAGTAGCCGTCCTGCCAGACGTTTTCAATGTTGCCGCCGAACTCGACGTTGAAGGACTGGTCGGGGCGGGCCGTCAGCCATACATCGCCGCCGGGAAGCCAGAAGTCCGGAAGCTCCGTCTGCCAGCCGTCGACGATCTTCTGCTTGAAGATGCCGTATTCGTAGAGGATGCCGTAACCCATGGCGGAGTAGCCACCGGTGGCCAGACCGTCCAGGTAGCAGGCAGCGAGACGACCGAGACCGCCGTTGCCAAGACCGGCATCGGGTTCGCACTCGTAGAGCTTCTCGAGAGAGATGCCGAAATCTTTGAGGCCATCTTCGACGACCTCGGTGAGGTTCATGTTGTAGAGGTTGTTTTTGAGGGAACGCCCGAGAAGGAATTCCATGCAGAGGTAATAGACCGTCTTTGTGTCTTCGGAGCGGTGGAGCTCGTGGCGGAAGTCATACCACTCGTGAGCGAGCTTGTCTTTGCACATGATGGCAATGGCTTTGTAGTACTGCTCATAAGTCGCTTCTTCCGGGGTGACACCGAAAATGTGGGTGAGTTTGGAGACGATATCTTCCTTGAACTCTGCTTTTGTCATTTTGCTTTCCATGTAGTGAATCATCCTTTGCTCATGGACTCTTGTCTTTTAAAACATTGATAATATGTCAAATGTACCGTGGAATTATACTACATCCGAACTTCCAATACAAGTTTCACAAAGGACAAGCTGTCTAAAGAAATGCCTCATTTTTCAGTAAAAATGCACAGAGAAAAAGTCCCACAGGGGTTGCCTGCGGGACTCGGTTTTTTCGCTTTTTCCGGGCGATTTACTCCTTGATCTGAAGATGCTCTTTGATGAACACTTCGAGGTCTTCCTTTGTGAAGATGTGAGGAACGGGGTAAGTCGGGTTGGTCTCGGCCATGCAGCGCTCTGCAATGATCGGGATGTCTTCGTCGCGGATCTCGCTGAAGCCGGTGGGAATCTCCATACGGTCTTCCATCGCTCTGATCTCGGCGATGAACTTCTTGGCCTTTTCTCTCTTGGAGTTGCCGGTGATGCCGACGGCATCCGCGAGTTCTGCCAGCTTCTCGTAAGTGTACGGGAACAGGAAGTCATCCTGGAAGACATGGGTCAGGATGGTGGCCATGGCAAGACCATGGGGGATGCCATAAAGGCCGCCCAGTCTGTGGCCGATGCCGTGGACGTAACCGACGCCGCCTCTCGTGAAGCACATGCCGGCGTTATAAGAGGCCAGGAGCATCTGCTGGCGGGCTTCCAGGTTGGTGGGGTCATTGTAAGCGACTTCCAGCCACTGGAAGATGAGCTTGACGGCTTCTTTGCCCAGCTCGTTGAACTTCTTGTCGTTGTACCAGATGTTGGTGTAACCTTCCACCGCATGGGTCAGAGCGTCGAGACCGGTGGTGGAGGTGATCTTCTTCGGCAGGCCGACGGTGAGTTCCGGGTCAAGGACGGCAACCGATGCACGGATCAGCGGGTCGGTGATGGGGAACTTGTCGTGGGTCTCCATGTCGGTGATGACCGCGGCGATGGTGGTTTCGGAACCGGTGCCGGCGGTGGTGGGAACGGCATAGAGTTTCGGCGGGAGGTAGCCGTTGAAGGTCAGGTGCGGCAGGGAAGAAATGGGGGCCGTGACCTGGAAGACAAAGGCACCCAGGTTTTTGACCGTGCTGGTGGGACGAGCCACTCTGGCCATGACACCTTTGGCGCAGTCCATGGGGGAACCGCCGCCGACGGCGACAATGGCTTCACAACCGGTGCTGTTATAAAGCTTGAGGGCATTTTCGACGTTCTCGATGCTGGGGTTCGGCTGGACATCGTCATAGACTTCGTAGGCGACGCCTTCTGCTTTCATGGCCTCGAAAAGACCGTCCAGCAGGTTGAGGCTCATAAGGCCTTTATCGGTGACGATGAGGACCTTTTTCTTGCCGTCTTCTTTGATTTTTGCGGGCAGCTTTTTGATGGCGCCGGGGCCATCGATGATCTTGGGATCGGGGAAGAACCAGCCCCACAGGTATTCGGCGCCTGTGAAGACCACTTCAATGCCACGCCAGATCGCTTTCTGGCATTCCCATCTGTAATCTCTGCTCATGATGTTTTCCTCTCTTTCAGGCATAAGAATTAGAATAAAATTATGTAAAAAGGAAGTCTGCTCGAACGTTTCCGGACGGCGTTCAAACAGATTCGCGGTTTACCACAGTATTCCATTTCCACATTTTCACCCGATGACATTTTAGCACAAATCGCGAAATATACTAGAAAAAACCTTTATTTATACTAGACAATTTTTTAGCAATTGTTGAATTGTGCGGACAACCTTGTCCAATGTCGTTGATTTTTCGGGAAGGGCCCGTTACAATATGAAAGAAGCTATTAACCTATTATTTACATTATGGAGGAATGGAATATGTCTCTGGAATCCGGACTGCTCGGTCTCATCTTCGATGTGGACAACTGGGCAAAAGACACCCTCGTCAACAACTTGAACTACCCCTCGGTCAAAGAGGTCAACGACGTCGTCTACAGTGAGGAAAACCCCGCTGTCATGAAGGCGGACCTTCTTTGGAACCCCGACAGCAAAAAGTATGCGAAATACCCTGTCATTCTGAATATCCACGGCGGCGGCTGGATCATTGGCGATAAGAGAAACAGCCGTGGCATGTGCCTGCAGTTTGCCGACAGCGGTGTCTTCGTCGTCAACATGAACTATGGTATGCCGAAAAAGGCGCAGCCCTTCTTCGACTCCCACGACCCGGCTACCAGCCACAGCAATGACTACCTGTGGCCCTACCAGATCAAATGTACCTTCGCGGCTCTGAAGTGGATCAAAGATAACGCGGAACAGTACAACCTGGACCTTGACAACGTCTTCGTTGCCGGCGACTCCGCAGGCTCTCACCTGGCCGCCGTCACGGAAACGGCCATTGCCAACCCGGACTATGCCGCTTCCCTCGGTGTCGAGAACCCGGGCCTCAAGCTCAAAGGCGGCCTTCTCTTCTGCGGCTTCTACAACCTCGATGTCTTCTGGGGCCTTCCCATGAACAAGATCCCGGTGGCCCGTTCCATGATGCAGGATATGTTTGCAAAGAAGGACCCGACCGAAGACCCGCTTTACAAATTCGTCAACCCCATCCCTTACTTCACGAAGGACATGGGCAAGACCCTCGTCATCTCCGGTACCAATGACGTCATGACCCACGGTCAGTCCGATATGGTAGAGGACAAGCTGAGAGAGCTGGGCGTCGACGTGACCCGCTACAACTCTAGTGGCCCCCTGTCGATCCACGATTATCAGATCCTGGCCTTCACCCCCGGTTCCCACAACTGCATGAAGTTCGTGGCCGAGTGGCTGAACGGCGCCATCGACTAAAGTTTTCCGCTAAAGGAGCGTCTTCGAACGCTCCTTTTTCTTTTGTTTTCCGCGAATAACCTTCCCGTGGTGGTGGAACTTGCCCTCCTTCCCTCCTGGCTCAGGGCGAAGGCTGGCAGAGTGCCTAACTCCCCAGCACCGCCGGGCATTTTCCGCGAACACCCGGCGGTGCGTTGAAAACTCTTGCGTTTTTGCCAAAAAGGTGTTGACTTTGTTTTTGTAATGCAGTATTATATATCTCGCGTTCGGCACAGCGCCGACCGCTAAAACCACGTACCTACGTGGTTGGTGGACCTTGAAAATTAAACATCAATGAACGAAAAGAACCCTTGAAATTTCTTTTGAAGTTTCGAAGAACTTTTTCCAGAATCTGGAAACAATGACAGAAATGTCAGCAATTAGAATGAGCTACGAGCTTATCTGAAAAAGATTAAATCGGCTTTCAGCCGTTTTAATACAATTTTTTAGAGAGTTTGATCCTGGCTCAGGACGAACGCTGGCGGCGTGCCTAACACATGCAAGTCGAACGGAGCTAATTTGGATTTT